>JANZYY010000198.1 GCA_026419705.1 Fischerella sp. | reverse complement strand
GTGGAATGTTATGCTGGACAGCTTAATCAGGTATTTATGAATTTGATCGGCAATGCAATTGATGCATTGGAGGAGCGCGATCGCAATCAAACAGTCGATGAAATCAACAATAATCCCCCCAGCATTTGGATAGATACTGAAGTCATTGGAGATGAATGGATTGCCATCCAAATTGCAGATAACGGTGTGGGGATGAGTGAGGAAGTGCGATCGCGCATTTTTGAACCCTTCTTCACGACTAAACCTGTGGGCAAAGGAACAGGGCTAGGTTTGTATGTTAGCTATCAAATCGTGACTGACAGACATAGTGGTAAATTTTGGTGCGAGTCTACACTAGGACTAGGGACGAAGTTTGTCATAGAAATTCCAGTCCGATTGTCTAAAATAGACAAATAATGTTCAGCATGCGCTACATCTATGGTTTTAAATACCCTAACGCTGAATTGTGGGAATTAGCCTATTAATCTGCTGTTGCATCTTTTCTCGCAATGCTTGCGCTTGTTTAAAAGCTACTGCGCGTTTTGTATCTGACTCAGTTTCATCTTCTGTTTTCAAAGTGGTTACTTCCAAAGGCTGAATAAAATAACGCAGACGGCTTTTCATTGCCCAAACACCCATTGACGGAAAAAGAATAAAAACCAACATTAAAGGTGATAAAGGCAAAAATGGTAATTCTAATAGCCTCTGCAATCTTTGCATATTAACAGCCCAAGGATGCAAATATTCATTTCCAATACAAACGACGGGTAAAATTGGAATTTGATAACGTTGGCTCAACTGAATAAAACTTAAATCAAACTTTTCCAATTGATAACGTTTTTGCCAACCTTTTCTTGGTCCGCGTAATCCTTCTGGTGCATATAGAACAATTTTACCTTCTCGCACAACAGCCGCAAAATCATCTAACTGTGCTCTCACAGCACCTAAAACTTTTGACCACCCAGGCGGTAACCACCAAATCATCCACGCATGGTCAAATAAAGATATACCAGCTAATGTTTGTACTATCCATCCCCGTTCTTTACCTAATAAATAACCCAAGGTCAAAAAATCCCACGGGAAACACATGCCCGCATGATTCATTGCCACAATCATTGGTTGTGTAGGTGGTAAGTTTTCTAATTGTAGCAATTCACCACGAAAATAATATTCAACAATAGGAGCAAGAACTTCTTCACGAAAAGCTCGTTGATAATTGGGGTCAAATTCATCATTTTCTTGGCGTGGTGAACGACAGCCAAGACGCAACCAACGAATTAATAGTGCTAAATAAAAACCACCTGGAATTAAAAATAATAAGTATTCCAGCCAATTCCATCCATCTGGATCTGAATGATAATACTGCCAGTGCCGATTGAATAAAATCAGCCAACCAGGAGGATACCACAGACAAAACCTATCAAACCAGCTAAATTTATAACCCTCAACAGATGTTTTTTCAATTGGACGGTTAAGTAAATTTTCCGGGTTTTGATGAATCACAATGAACTAGAAGATAAAATAATTTGCAATTCGATTTATTATCTTAACTTTTTATTATTGCGTTCAACCTCTTTCCCCAGACAGAAATCAAGAAATTTTTAGTGAATATAATCTTCCATCAACCTATATTTGCAACTAGAGATAAATACAAATACATACAGAAAACTTATTGAGAGCAATAGCCGGAAATTTTATTGTTATAATGTCCTTTAATTTCCATTTCTATTTTCTGAATGATCGGGTAGATTTACTAAAATGAACTACAAATTTAGGGGGATTTAATAAGGACACCGTATTTTTTTTTTGCGCCTACTCGCTGAAATACATTTTCTACATTTTCTTACTTTTGTTCATAAATAAATTTAGGGACTTGAGACCCTTTTGGCAGAGGAAAGAATTTATCCTTAAACATAAAAGCCTTCTGCCCTCTGCCCTCTGCCTTTCTAACGCCAGAATCATTATCGGCACTCTAGATTTGCTTATGGGACTATCCCTACTGAAGAAAGTGCCCGCACAACTCCTTCAGCATAATCTGGATCTGCCTTGGCAAAATGTGCAAGTTGTCTTTTGATGATAAATTGCGGTACGCCCTTGATTGAATCTGCAATGTTACTGAATAGCCGCTGTTTCTCGTCTTCTGGCAACAATCGAAATAGATTACCTGCTTGAGTGTAATCGTCGTTGTCAACGCGGCGATCGTAACGATCTGCATCACCAAAAATCTTCAATGGCGGTTCCTGATACCGTGGGTCTGCTACTGGTCCCCCAAAGCTATTTGGTTCATAGTTAACCGACCCTCCACCATTACCGTCAAAGCGCATCAAGCCATCACGGTGGTAGGTATGCGCCCCAGTTGCATGGGGACAGTTTACTGGCAAACTTTCATAGTTGACACCCAGTCGATAGCGATGGGCATCAGTGTAAGATAAGATGCGTGCTTGAAGCATTTTATCTGGACTAAAGGAAATTCCCGGCACGACGTTGGAGGGAGCAAAGGCGGCTTGTTCAATTTCGGCAAAATAGTTTTCTGGATTGCGGTTGAGTTCAATAATTCCCACTTCCATGAGAGGGTAATCTTGATGCGGCCAAACCTTAGTTAAATCGAAAGGATTGTAAGGGGTCTTTTGTGCATCCGCTTCTGGCATAATCTGCACAAAGAAATGCCATCTGGGATAATTACCCTGCTCGATCGCATCAAAGAGGTCGCGCTGAAAACTTTCGCGGTCTTCTCCAATTATCTTAGCAGCTTGCTCATTTGTGAGGTTGCGAATACCTTGTAGAGTTTTGAGGTGAAATTTGACCCAAAAACGCTGATTGTTTGTGTTAATGAAACTAAAGGTATGGCTACCATAGCCATTCATATGACGATAGCTTGCGGGTAATCCGCGATCGCTAAATAGAATTGTCACTTGGTGCAGACTTTCAGGTAAGAGCGACCAGAAGTCCCACATGGCAGTGGGATTACGTAGATTGGTTTTAGGATCGCGCTTTTGGGTGTGGATGAAATCGCTGAACTTGAGTGGGTCGCGTACAAAAAAGACTGGAGTGTTGTTCCCGACTAAATCCCAGTTACCTTCTTCAGTATAGAATTTAAGGGCAAAGCCACGCACATCTCGCTCTGCATCAGCAGCACCACGTTCGCCTGCCACTGTGGAAAACCTGACGAGGACTTCGGTTTGTTTGCCAATTTGTGAAAAAAGTTTTGCCTTGGTATATTGTGTGATGTCGTTGGTAACGGTAAAAATACCATAAGCCCCAGAACCCTTGGCGTGAACCACCCGTTCTGGGATGCGCTCCCGGTTGAAGTGGGCCATCTTCTCAATCAAGTAAAAGTCTTGCATGAGTAGCGGGCCTTGTGGTCCCGCGGTCAGCGAGTTTTGATTATCGGCAACTGGTATTCCTGCATCTGTAGTCAGTATCTCTTGATTTTGATTCTCGTCCATGGTTGAAGCTCCAATAATTTTGTAATGTTTTTGCGAGAGGATTTGATGTCAATGTATATTGCTGGTCAGGATTGATTGATGGGTAGACGAACTTGAAAGCGTGTGTTACCTGGTTCTGAAAACAAGCGAATGTCTCCGTGATGCTGAAACACGACAATTCGATAGGCAATCTCCAGACCTAGTCCCGTCCCTGCACCGACCTCCTTCGTTGTAAAAAACGGCTCAAAGATTCGGGATTGAATCTCCGGAGGAATGCCAGGTCCATTATCTGCAATCTCCACCAACACGTAGTCAATTTCTCGTGCAGTGCGCACCCAAATCTGCCCAGATTCGCCTAGTGCATCAATAGCATTGTCAATTAGATTTGTCCAAACCTGATTGAGTTCGGTGCCGTATGCACTAATACGTGGCAAGTTAGGGTCATACTCCCGCGTTACAATAATGCCGCCCTTCTTTCTTAGTTTATAATTGAGGATCGTGAGCGTACTTTCAAGACCCTCATGCACATTTACCTCTTGCAGTGGCGATTGATCCATGTAGGAGTACACCTTAACAGCCTTAACTAGCTCGGAGATGCGAGGAGTACCCTGTTCGAGCACATCCAGCAGACTGATTACACTCAGCATTGCCTCTAGCCAGTTCAGCACATCACTAAGTGCATCGATGCCCATCTGCGAGCCAATTGATTCCAATGCACTAGTGTTAATTCCAGCTGCAACGAGTGTAGAAACGAACTTCCATCCATTGGCAACATTGCGTTCTTCCAGCCAATTCGCTAATTCGTCTTCCAGCTGGATTTGAATCAACGGATCCAAACGATTGGGGGTAGCGAGGTGCTTAATGGCATCCTGCTTTAGCTTCGAGAGGCTTTGAAGTTGAACTGGTGTAAGGTGTTGCTCAATCGGCCTGAGTGCAAGAGCTTCTAGTATCGCGATCGGGGCGTGCAACTGTTGTGCCACCCGATGTACTGCTGATGCTGGATTATTCAGCTCGTGAGCAAGGCCAGCAGCTAGTGTACCCAAGGATATGAGTTTCTCGTGCTGTTGAGATAAAACCTGCAACTCTTGCATTCGCCTTGCCATGCAACCAAGTATAACTTTTCTAACTGACGGACAGATGATGAGCATCTGCCAAAAATCGTCTTTTTTTATACAATACACGTGGCTTCTGCGCACTGCTTGCCCGCTTGCCAAGTGAACCGTACCCGCAAGCAGAGGAACTTCTCCTAAAAACATACCAGTGTCGTATGTATTTAAAACAAGCTCCTGGTTATAGATCTTTCTCGAAATCCGCACAGTGCCTTCGAGGACCACATAAAAGTGCTTGACTGGTTCTCCCTGATTAAACAGCATTTCTCCTGGATTCAGCCAGACCTCGATCCCCTGCGGCAGGTGCTGAAACTGCTCCTCTGGTAATTCTCGGAACAGGGGTATTTTACGTAATGCTTCAAGCATTGCCAGAACCTAGACTGTTTCTTCTACAAGGATGCGAGATATTGGTGAATAAATTGAACAGCGATCGCTCCTTCACCCACCGCTGAGGCTACGCGTTTTACAGACTTATGGCGCACGTCACCTACTGCGAAAATACCCGGCACACTTGTTTCCAGAAGAAACGGATCGCGCTCTAGCGTCCATCCTTTTGGGCGTGTCCCATTGTGCATAATATCAGGCCCAGTCAGGATAAATCCGTGTTTATCGCGCTCTACAACATCTTGCAACCAGTGAGTACGTGGCATTGCACCAATAAAAATAAAAAGGGCGTTGGCACAGACAGTTTCAACCTCACCAGTTTTTGTGTTTGCAACAGCGATCGCCTCAAGCTTGTCTTTGCCAAATACTTCAACGACCTGGGTCAACAATCTCACTATTATATTCTCAGTTAATTCGATCTGATCGATCAGATACTTAGACATACTTTTCGTGAGCGAGTCACCTCGTACGAGCAGGGTAACACGGCGGGCGTATTTAGATAGGTACATAGCAGCTTGTCCAGCTGAATTACCAGCCCCGACAATCAAGACGTCTTCGTCTTGGTAGGAAAGCGCTTCGGTGATTGCCGCTCCGTAGTACACACCAGCACCTGTCAACCTGTCAATACCAGGCACATCGAGTTTGCGATACGATACACCTGTTGCAATAATCAGCGTATGACTGCTTAGTTCCGACCCATCTGCTAGAGTTACAATTCGATACTGACCCTCTGTACGAACACCAGTTACTTCTTGCGGTGTCAGAATCTCTGCTCCGAACTTGTGAGCTTGGGCAACAGCACGTCTGGCTAAATCTGCCCCAGTTAGTCCAACCGGAAAACCGAGATAATTCTCAATCCGGGAACTTGTCCCTGCTTGCCCTCCTGGGGCCTCTCTTTCAATGATGACAGTATCCAACCCCTCCGATGCCGCATAAACAGCTGCAGCTAGACCACCAGGACCAGCACCCACAATAATCAAGTCGTAAAACGGCATTGTCGGGCGCATTTTCAGCCCTAATTTCTCGGCAATTTCGGTATTCGTCGGAGCGCTCAGATTTGAGCCATCAGGGAAGAGCAGCAGCGGTAGTTTTGGAACATCTGAATTGGTAGCGTAGGTAGCAAGACGGTTTGCCTCATCTGATTCAATGTCCAGCCATTGGTAAGGAATATGATTGCGGGCTAAAAAATCTTTGACTTAATGGGATTGGGGTGACCAGCGATCGCCAATCACGCGAACGCCTTCAAAACATGGCAGAAACGATGTCTTCCAAACCTCTAGCAAATCGTTAAGCACTGGGTACAAACGCTCTTCCGGAGGACTCCACGGCTTCAGGAGGTAGTAATCAATCTTAGCCTTGTTGATAGCACGAATAGCATCATCGGTGTCTGCATACGCCGTGAGTAAAGCGCGTTTGGCCTCTGGAAAGATTTCCATCGCCTTCTCCAGAAACTCCACACCACTCATTTGTGGCATCCGCTGGTCTGCCAACAACAGCGCTACTGGCTCATTGCGCAATTTCAACTGTTTGAGTGCCTCCAAAGCCGTCGCACCCGAATCTGCTCGCAATATCCGGAAGTCGTTACCGTATTTATGCCGTAAATCGCGCTCGATAGAGCGTAGGACTTGCGGGTCGTCGTCGATGGTAATTAATACCGGCTTAGCCATAAGTTCCTCATTGATTCACAAGCTACAATTTTGGAAAAGCAAGGTGCTGGCTCATCTTGGCAGTTCCTTATTTAACCCCTCAAAGTTGCTTTCGTTAATTGCTTCGGTTGTGAAACTTCGCACTCAGAGCTTCAGCCCTTAAAATTGAGCGAGAAATCGCTCACTACAAACCTCTCATCATCAATGGCACAGACCACTAGTACTCTGTCACATCAACCCAAGCTGGGTAAAATAACTTAGACAAATCGATTAAACCTCACATCTTTCTTTGCGTTCTTTGTGTCCTACCCTGCGGGAAGACGCTTGCGGGTCTATGTGGTTCGTTCTTTACCCTTCAAATTTAGGTTGACAGACTACTAGTGGTCTATCGCATTAACTCTGAGGAATTAAATTAAAAAACCGCGAAGGCGCAAAGAGCGCGAAGAAAGAGAAAAATTTGCTGGGTGAGACAATTTTTATACTCATCTTCTTTTTCTAAAGTTAGGTTGAGGGACTACCAGCCAGCTTTAAAATCTCTGCTTCTACCTTGAATCTTCAACAAGTAGGGGATTCAAACCCCTACTGATTCGCCTCCTTAATTTTATTCAATTAAATTTTATTGAGATACTAGTAAAGCTCAGTCGCAAACCAAAGAGGCTGCTAACTATCACTTAACACCAGCCATCTTGGCACTATCATACCGATCCAACATAGTGACACCCTCGCAAAATGCACTCATCTGCAGGTAATTCTTCACATGCTCAGCGGCGCCAACTATGTAGAATTCAACATCGGCACCCAACTTTTGCTTGTTGAAAATGAGCGATCGCAGTCCAGCGCTAGATATGCATTTGAGATTTTCTAGCATCAGGACAATGCGTTTGACTGACTGGCTGGTTGCTTTCTTTAATTCATCCTCAAAAAGTGGCACAGCAGCTGCATCCATTAACCCACTTAAGGAAATCTTGGCGGTACCTTCAGCTACATCTAATAGAGTTGCGTTGAAAAATACCTCAGTCGGAAGAACTCTGACTCGAACTTTCAGTTCATCGCTAGAGGATGGCAGTTTGATAGTGAGGTTACTGGCATCAAAATCGAAATACGATTGCCCATTAATCCATACATCAGCAATGCGCACGCTACCAGGTGGTAGAATGTCTGGCTGAATCCGCAGAATGTTATGCTTAAAGGCACCAGGCTTTGGTTTGAAGTACAAATCCATCGGCTGTTTAGTAATCAGCAGGTTTGTATAGACACAAGCCAAGTAAGCCAGCTCAAAGGAGTGATAACCGCTCATCGAGTGGCTGCCCTTGCCTCGCTCAGTTCCCAGCAGATAGGGAAGTCCATTTGCCAAAACATTGAAGTAGACACCGCCAGCTTCGTAGTCGAGGAACCAAGCGTTATAGAAAGCTGCTGATTCACGTGCCAACCGTTGATACTCAGGTTTACCAAGTGAGCCAGCAAGGATTAGGTAAGCTAGGATGGCTTGTTCCTGCTGCCACCAAGCTTTTCGGTCATGCCAGACAAAGCGGTATATCTCTTCCCCTGGTTTGAGGGTACGCTCTACAACGTCATACCACCCTCCACGCTGGCGATCGCTGCCAACTGCTGGCATGATTTCTGCTATCTTTTCAGCTAAGGCTACGTATTTTTCTTTTGGTTTCAGGTGGTTCATCCGCATCAGGTTCCAGGCGATTTTGAGGTTGTGTCCGACAACAGCCCGGTTCTGTTGCCAACCCCAAGTTGTGTCGTGGCTCCAGTCTTCATAAAAACGCTCTTGGACAAACGGACTATTGTCGTAATCCGGGAAACGCTTTTCAATTGTGTCAAAGGTGTACTCAAGGAAATCTGCATATTTGTCCTCGCCAGTCGCCAGCCATAAATTAATCAAGTAAGCTGGGGCATGATCCCCTACTGAGTTCCAATTCTTTTTAGCGCGGTTATGACCCAAAGTCTCTGAGTAAGGGCTGAGAGTAATCGGATCGATGTGTGAGAATAATCCCCCTGTTTCCGATTTGTCCAGGAAATAGCGCTCAAATAGATTGACGGTCAACTCTATGTCCTTCAAAATGCGTGGATCGCCTGTAACCCGGTAAGTTTGGGTAGGACCAGCCAATGCATATATTTGCTCATAAGCTGGAATAGC
>JANZYY010000197.1:6327-8743 GCA_026419705.1 Fischerella sp. | reverse complement strand
TCCAACTCTGATTTTGATACAGAAAATAACCGCTATAAATCTTTTGAGTTGCCAGGGGCAAGACCACATTACAATCCCGATCGCCCTGGACAGGTTGAGCATATTTTTCTTGACCTCAACCTGAATATTCACAACCAAAGTATTCAGGGCCAGTGCAACATTACTTTGTTGCCTATCCGTAACGGCATTGACCGTTTGACATTGGATGCTGTGAACCTGAACATTGAATCTGTGCAGGTGGATAAAATACCGCAGAAGTTTGATTACGACGGGGAAAAACTGTCAATTCAACTCGATTCACCAACACTTGTCGAGCGACGAATTGCGATCGCGATCGCCTACTCGCTAGAAAAACCTCAACGCGGTATTTACTTTATTCAACCAGACAAACACTATCCCCACAAACCCACCCAAGTCTGGACACAGGGAGAAGATGAAGACTCGCGCTTTTGGTTTCCCTGTTTTGATTACCCAGGACAATTGTCTACTTCTGAAATTCGCGTTCGTGTTCCCAAACCTTTTTTGGCGATCTCCAACGGCGAACTGATTGCCACAGAAGCAGATGGTGATAGCAAAATATACCACTGGTTGCAGCAACAAGTACATCCAACTTATTTGATGACGTTAGCAGTGGGTGACTTTGCCGAAATTCGGGATGAGTGGAACGGCAAACCCGTCATCTACTACGTGGAAAAGGGACGAGAAGCAGACGCCAAACGCAGTATGGGTAAAACTCCACAAATGATGGAGTTTTTAAGCGAAAAGTATGGTTATCCTTATGCCTACCCCAAATACGCGCAAGTTTGCGTAGATGATTTTATCTTTGGTGGTATGGAAAACACCTCAGCCACGCTGTTAACAGATCGATGTTTGTTGGATGAGAAGGCCGCATTAGATAATCGCAACACGGAAAGTTTAGTTGTTCACGAATTAGCACACCAATGGTTCGGTGACTTAATCGTCATTAAGCATTGGTCTCATGCTTGGATTAAGGAAGGAATGGCTTCCTACTCAGAAGTAATGTGGACAGAGCATGAATACGGTAAAGATGAAGCAGCCTACTACCGCTTGCTAGAAGCGCGCAGCTATCTAGCAGAAGATAGCAGTCGCTACCGCCGCCCGATGGTGACGCACGTTTACCGAGAGGCGATCGAACTTTACGACCGCCACATCTACGAAAAAGGATCTTGTGTTTATCACATGATCCGGGCGGAATTGGGCGAAGAACTGTTTTGGAAAGCCATGCAAACATTTGTGCGGGACAACGCCCATAAAACTGTAGAGACAATTGATTTGTTACGAGCTATCGAAAAAGCTACGGGGCGCAATCTCTTGTTCCTGTTCGATCAATACGTTTACCGTGGCGGTCATCCTGATTTTAAAGTGGCTTACTCTTGGGATGGGGACGCGAATCTGGCAAAGATAACAGTGACTCAAACTCAAGCCAAATCAGATCAAAATGGCAGTAATAGCAATTTGTTTGATCTGCGTATCCCGATTGGTTTTGGGTATACCAAACATGTAAAGACGGATCGCGATCCGTCTAGCGAGTTAAAAATTTTCAAGGTGCGGGTTCACGAACGCGAACAAAGTTTCTACTTCCCACTCGAAGAAAAACCTCAGTTTGTCAGCTTTGATGTTGGCAATCATTTCTTGAAAACTGTCGAGTTAGAATATCCAATACCAGAGTTGAAAGCGCAGTTAGAATGCGATCCCAACCCGATCTCCCGCATTTACGCAGCGGAAGCTTTGGCGAAAAAAGGAGGGTTAGAAGTTCTGAAGGCGCTGGCGGCGTCACTGCAAAATGATTCTTTTTGGGGTGTGCGCGTGGAAGTCGCCAAACAACTAGCAGAAATCAAGCTAGATCAAGCCTTTGATGCTTTGGTAGTGGGGTTGCAAGATTCCAATCCACATGTGCGCCGGGCTGTGGTACAAGCACTGGCGAAAATCAAAACCTACTCTAGCTATAAAGCTGTGAAAGCACTGGTGGAAAATGGAGATGCTAGTTACTATGTAGAAGCAACAGCGGCTCACACTATTGGCGCGATCGCCGCTGCTAATCTGGAGGAAAAACCCAAAGAAGAAAAAGTTTTAAAATTGCTGAAAACTGTTTTGGAAGAAAAAGCAGGTTGGAATGAGGTGGTACGCAGTGGAGCGATCGCCGGTTTGGCAGAATTCAAAACCTCGGAAGCAGCTTTAAATCTAATTTTGGAATACACCAAACTGGGTGTACCGCAACCTCTGCGCTTGGCTGCAATTCGCGCTTTGGGCAAAGTTTCTGTTGGTCAAACTCCTGCCAATGTAGAACGAATTTTAGAGCGTTTGAAAGAACTGGCAAAGGAGACTTTCTTTTTAACTCAACTAGCAGTACTGACAGCACTGGGAAATATGGAAACTGCCAAAGCGATCGCTATTT
>JANZYY010000197.1:0-6317 GCA_026419705.1 Fischerella sp. | reverse complement strand
CAGACCAAACAGCAGATGGGCGCGTGCGTCGCTATGCTGAAGAAGAAATTGTGAAGGTGCAAAAGAATATTGGTACAGACAATGCTGTTAAACAATTGCGTGAAGAACTCGATCAACTCAAGCAACAAAATCAAGAACTGAGAAGCCGCCTGGAAAATTTGGAAGCAAAATCTAAGTAGCAGCGTAAAAGGGATTGGGGATTGGGTTTAAAGCGGAAAAATTATGTCCGGGACTTTAAACCCCTCCCAAATTTTGGAACAATTTCCCACAAAAAAGCTTTGCATTTTGACCAGAGGCGAAATTTCGTGTCTGGTCAATTTGTTGTATTGTTAAACAAAAATGCAAAATGAAATTTAGTTTTAAGTTGATACCTCAAACTCCTGGGAGTTTATGTGCCGCGATCGCCATCTGAGAGAAGCGATGAAGTTAGTCAGTATACAGCCGCGCTACGTGCACCCTCTTTGCAAGCCCTTAGGCTTAGTTAGGGAAGTTACCACACTCCCCTTTGGGGATTAGGCATTTTGCTTGCCTCTTTTTATTTATGGCTGATTACTTCTAATCTCGTATCCGGTAAATTACTGATGAAAACATCAATGGGTTATCGGTAATAGGGAATGGGTAATGGCAAAGAAAAATGGTAATCACCAATCACCAATTAGCAGCTTCGGCGACGGCACAGCCATAGAAACGAATATCATCTCAGCTGTTGCTATTAATCAGCGATTATCAGTATTGATTATTACCTAGATAATATTTATTCTGAATTTTTAGTTTCGTGCCAGAGTACTTAATTTAAACAGCTAACAGCACTTTAGTAACTTATAAATTTGCTGTTTCAAATATTTTTATACCCTAAGGTCTATAAAATTATTCACGAAGTTTTTTAGACTTGTTCTTATCAAAATTGATGAATCAAAATAATCAAGCACGCTAGTATCTTATCATGTAGCTTAAATTTGCTATATGAACTTTGCGTGAATTCATATAAATTATTCGTGAAGCTGAGTCTAGCGGTGTGAGGGGCAACTTTGCACGTATCAGGAATTGATAGGTGTAACGAAGTTTTCATGGAGAAATCACAAATATTTTGGGTTTTTTGAATGTAAAAACTATTTTCAGTATTGAGAAAAGGCAGTTCTCGGTTTTAGCACCTGACATTGTCTGCATTTGTAGATATACGTAAATTTGTTCTGGAGTTCAATCCAAACAGTAATACTTTGTTGGGGAATGGGAAATGAGGGTGATTTTTTACGAAAACATGACGCTACCGAGAGGTACGATCAAACTTTTTGAATATTTTCCAGTAATAAAAACATCTCGGTAATTGCACACAACTTGTGCAGGGTGGTTGTTATGCGGAAGCCTGTTCTGACTATTTTTTACCAGTTCAATCCTTGGCACGCGAGTATTGGTGGAATTCAGACACTGATAAATATTTTTATCAAGTACGCTCCGATTGAGTTTGATGTAAGGCTTGTAGGAACAGGATGCGATCGCAACCAGCCTGCAGGGAAATGGCAAAAAACAGAATACGCGGGTAAGGCAATTTATTTCCTGCCTTTATTTACTTTGCCCGATGATAACGTTAGGAATGCAGTGCCCACTACATTCAAGTACACGGTTGCTTTGCTTGGGCGTTGCTATGCCTCAGACTTCATGCACTTTCATCGCTTGGAGCCAACTTTAGCAACCCTGAACTGGCAGGGAGAGAAAACTCTGTTTGTTCACAACGATATCCAAACGCAAATGCAGGCTGCGGGCGATCGAAAAGCGATCCTGTGGCGAAAATTTCCGGCAGCATATTTTGCTTTGGAAAAGTTTTTAATTGGGCAGTTTAGCCAAATTCTGTCATGCAATAGTAATTCTACAGAATTATATCGACAGCGTTATCCAGAGATAGCAAAGCATATCTCTAACATTAAAAATTCATACGATAGCGAGATTTTTTATCCGGTAAGTCAACAAGAGCGTGAAACTTCCAGACAGGAGTTGGCATCTCGAATGGGTTTGGATGAGCAAACTAAATTTATCTTATTTGCAGGTCGGTTGCATCCACAGAAAGATCCAATTCTGCTGGTACGCGCGTTTGCAGCTTTGAATGAACCAAAAGTTCATTTACTGATCGCAGGTGATGGGGAGTTAGCCACACAAGTAGGTAGAGAGATTGAGCAGTTGGGATTATCTGGTCGGGTGACGATGCTTGGGCCTGTTGCTCAAGCCGAACTCGCACAGTTGCATCGTGTTTGCAGTGCCTTTATTCTCAGCAGTGCATACGAAGGTTTACCCCTGGTAGCGCTAGAGGCACTTGCCAGTGGAACTCCAATAGTAACAACTAAATGCGGTGAAACACCAAAACTGCTTGCTGCTGACAGTGGAGTTGTTTGTGAAGAAAGAACGCCAACATCCATAGCCAATGCTTTACGGCGAGTATTGCAGCATCCAGAAAATTATCCCGCCGACGCTTGTGTGCGGACTGTACAACCCTATACCGCACGCACTGTTGTCAATGAAATCTACCAGCAAATGTGGCAAAGCTGGGAACAGCAACTTAAAAACGATGTAAACGGTATTCATAAAACCTATTGGTAGCTGTCCCAGGATTCAAATTGTTGTAAGTATTTCAGCTTGTACATTTTACTGATTAGTATGAGAATTGCTGTTATCGGTGCAAAAGGTTTACCTCCAAAACAGGGTGGTATTGAACATTACTGTGCAGAAGTCTATCCGCGCATGGTCGCGCAGGGTCACACCGTAGATTTATATGCTCGCTGTTCCTATACTGAAAGTTCCTGGTTTGATCGTTATGATTTTCAGGGGGTAAGAGTTACTTCCTTACCTGGTTTGCAACTCACAGGAGTAGACGCTTTTATTAGCTCAGCGCTAGGTGCGATCGCTACAACTGGTAATAGATACGATATTGTTCATTTCCACGCTCTTGGCCCATCTCTGTTTACTGGTTTAGCTAGAATTACCAGTCCTGCCAAGATCGTCGTCACCTGTCAGGGGTTAGATTGGCAGCGTGCTAAGTGGGGCAGTTTTTCTACTCAGTTAATTCATCTGGGCGAAAAGGCAGCAGTACGTTTTGCCGACGGAATCATTGTGGTGTCTGATGCGCTCAAGTCCTACTTTTTACAAACCTACGGTCGGGAAACAGTCTACATTCCTAACGCTCCAGCCTGCTATGGTGAGTCAGACCCAAATTTTACCTACGGAACTCAGTTAGGTCTAGAACCAGGACGCTACATCTTGTTTTTGGGCAGATTGGTACCAGAAAAGCGTCCTGACTTACTTGTCGAAGCCTTCAGCACTTTGAAACCAAAGGGATGGAAACTAGTTATAGCTGGGGGTGTCAGCGATACAAGATCCTTCACAGCCAAGCTATTAGAAAAGATTGCCACCAATCGCAACATCGTGTTTGCAGGAGAGTTGTGGGGCCCTCGTCTTTGGGAGATTGTTCGAGGTGCAGGGTTATTTGTTCTGCCTTCTGATTTAGAGGGGCTTCCTTTGGTGATGTTAGAGGCAATGCAAGAAGGAATACCAGTTCTGGGAAGTGATATTCTACCCCACCAGCAATTGATTGGTCGGGGAAGGGGAATGCTTTTTGAGGCTGGAAACCTCGACTCTTGCGTTCGTTCCCTAGATTGGGCAATTCATCACCCAATAGCAATGGCTGCTATGGCCCAGAATGCCCAAAAACACGTGCAACTTTATTACAGCTGGGATCGCATTACTGCTGAAACGTTGAAACTATATACAACTCTTTTGAATTCATCTGAGCCAGTAGATATACAACAGTCTAGTTCTACCGAACTTGCGGGGATTGTTAGCAAAGAATAACTTGTCATTCGTCATTTGTCAAAAGCGAATGACTAATAACCATTGACTAATGACTTATTAGATAAGGGTAGATGTAATGGAAAAAGGCTTTTCATCACTATCAGCGGTGTTGAAGCGACGTGCAATACCTGCTCTGGCTACGTTTGCTGCTGTTATTGCTGGGGCGATCGCCTACCTCCAGATAGCTCCACGCGAATACGAAACATCTGCGCGACTGATACTTGATGACAAAAGGGTAAGCGTTTCGGAATTGGGTCGTGACCTTACCCAACTACGTTCAGGTACGCCAGGTAGTCCAAACCCACTGGCTGACCAAGCAGAATTAATCAAGTCACAACGCGTTCTCCAAAAAGCGATCGCTCAGGTTGTTTCTCAATCTCAAGCTAGTTCACCCGAAACCGCGCTAACAACGGCAGAACTTCGGCAAAATTTGAAAGTGAAAATTGTTCCAGCTACCAACATTCTGGAGGTGAGCTATCAAAACAAAGACCCTATACTTGCTACCAATTTGGTCAATGCCATCTCCCAGGCAATGGTTGAGGATAATACTCAAATCATTCGCCAAGAAGCTGCCAATGTACGTAAGTTTTTGCAAACAAAAGTACCAGAAGCTCGCCAGCGCCTAGAACAGGCTGAACGGATTGAAAACAAATACAGACAGGCTAGCGGTATAGTATCCTTTGACGAGCAAACCAAGAGCTTGGTGGAAAGCCTAGCCACTTTAGAGGAACAGGAGCATACTCTTTTAGCTCAACTTCAAGAGTTGCGTTCCAAGGAAGCTTCGCTGCGACAAGTCACCGATGCCAAAGGTCTGAATAATGCCTACGCAGCCGTACGCGGCGGTCAAAACGAAGAACTCAAAATGTTGCGTGCTAAGTTGGCAGAAGTGGAGACGAATCTAGTAGATGCTCGTTTGCTCTTGACAGACAATCATCCTACTGTCATTAATCTGCTTGGACAACGAAATGGTCTGCGTGCCTTATATCAAAAGGAACTGGATCGCGTTTCGCCAGCAAATCAAGCGATCGCTTCTAATACCGTCGCCAGCGATCGAATCAGTCAAGATTTGACTTCCCAACTCATTAATAATGAAGTTGAGCGTTGGGCAGTTGAAAATAAGCTCAGAGTTGTGCAGGCTAATCTAGGCAACCTCCAATCTCGCTTGGCCCAGCTGCCAATTAAACAGCAACAGCTGACTCCACTCACACGCCAACGGGAAGAAGCAGCAGCATCTTTGAAGTTGCTGCAAAGCAAACTGGAGGAAGCACGAATCGCTGAAGCTCAACTGGTTGGTAACATTCAAATTATCGAAGCAGCACAAACACCAACTCAACCCACCTCACCCCATAACAAAGCTGTACTGGCGATCGCTATCTTGTTCGGAACTGCTTTAGCTACAGGCATTATACTGCTGCTGGAACTCATGGATAACACTTTAAAGGATGCTTCCGAAGCCGAGGAATTGCTGGAGTTGCCATTACTGGGAGTCCTACCACGTCTACCAGCTAAGACTCTTGTGCTTGAGCCATCCGAACGGTTCTTAGATGATGTGAGTCTGGTTGAGCCTTACCGCATGCTCTTTAAAAATATCGAGTTTCGCAGTACTGAGTCGTTGCGATTGATTGTTGTTAGTAGCAGTATTGCCGGCGAAGGTAAATCTGTAGTTGCCTCACACCTAGCGGCTGTTGCTGCCATGCTATCTCGAAGGACACTGCTAATTGATGCAGATTTACGTCATCCCATGCTGCACACACTGTTTAACTTAGCTCCTCAGCCAGGAATTACAGATGCGATCGACAAAGAAAGATCCTTAGATAGAGTAGTGCAAAGAACTAAGATTCCCAACCTCTCTGTATTGACTTGTGGAGAATTACGCGGACGTCCTTCCCAGTTGCTAGAGTCAGATGCGATGAAATCTCTGCTAGCAGAAGCCGCTGATAAATATGACTACGTCATTGTAGATACTCCTCCTCTCAGTGCTTGCGCTGATACTCAGACATTAGCTAGGCAAAGTGACGGAATTGTATTGGTAACACGTCCCAGTATCACGATCAAGGAAGTTCTGCAAAGAGCAGTATCAGAATTAACAAATAATCAAATACCAATCATGGGAGTAGTTGTGAATGGAATGACACATCAAACCGAACAATATTACCGCTATCCCGTGAACGGTTATAAACCCCTATCATCTCAGTCTAGGAAACGTTTGAGCGAAGGTAATTCCACCAAAATTGCTAACAATCGTTTGAGATCTAAATGACAATGTTGACTAATCAACGTGCACGTACCTCTATTGTGCCCTTGGTAGTTGGGTTGGCAGGTGTGGGAGTTGGTATAGTTGGAGGATTCCTCGCAGGTGCCAAACCCCTTTACCTCTACCTAGCTCTCATAGCAGTACCTGTGACTGTCTTCTTCTTTGCCAAGTTTGAGCAAACCGTACTGGGTCTGTTGATCCTGCGTAGCGCTCTCGACCCTTGGTC
>JANZYY010000196.1 GCA_026419705.1 Fischerella sp. | reverse complement strand
CGCACAATTTGGTCAATATAAGCCTTGAATGTACTGGGAATAGTGAAATTGTACATGGGAATGCCGATGACGTAAAGATCGGCAGCTAAAAATTCGTCTATCAGTAGATCGCTGATGCGAATCGCCTCCTGGAGTTGAGGGGTGCGTTGCTCTAGCGGTGTATATGCTGCTGCAATCCACGCTTCATCTATATGGGCAACGGGATTGCGACCGACATCTCGATAGATGATGACATCAGCTGGATGAGACTGCTTCCAAGCGTCAACGAATTCTTTGGTCATGCGGCGAGAGTGCGATCGCTCGCCGCGCGGGCTAGAATCAATGTGTAACAAACGTGCCATACTTCCTCCTGGTCAACCACAACTCCAGGGTAGGCAAATCACCCATGCTTAGCTATCTGATTCCTGTGCAACTATCACAATCTTGCGATTAATTTTCAGGCAGCTCAGCAGAAGTTATCCCCAAGTGAATACAATCGGAACTAGACGAATTGGGTTTGCATCATGAAGCCGACCGCCAACCACCAGACTGAACCGACTGGCTTGCCCATTTTGTCTAGCCAAAACCAGGGTTGGGAAAATATTCTAGTTGAGCAATTCCAACATCCTCCGGGTGAGGCGAACTGTCATTACAGTGATGAACACACGATTTGTTTGTCTGTTGCTCCTCGTCCAGTTCGCTTGCTGCAAATCAAGGGGGGTAAGACCTACACAGGGTTGTACGGGAAAGGCGACATTTCCATCACGCCTGCAAAGACCCCGTGGTTTGCCCATTGGGATGTAGAAGACCACTACTTGCAGATTCGCATTGCATCTCGTTTGATCGATAACGTTGCTAGAGAAGCTCTTGCGATCGATCCGGAACAGCTAGAATTACTCCCCGTATTTCGGACTCGCGACCCACAGATTGAGGCGCTCGGTATGATGCTGTTTGCTGAGCTAAAACAAGAAAATTTAGGCATAAGGCTTTACATTGAGTCACTGGCAAATATTCTCGCAGTGCATTTGCTCAGGCAGTATTCTACTGCTAAACCTCACCTTTCAATTTATAAGGGTGGTTTACCCGAACGTCAACTATTGCAAGTTTTAGAATACATCAACGAGCATCTGGATCAAAACATCAAACTTGCCGATTTAGCCCAATTGGTAGGTATGAGTCAATTTCATTTCAGCCATCTATTCAAGCAGGCGATCGGTATGGCTCCCTACCAATATCTACTCCAGCAACGGATAGAACGGGCAAAGCAGTTATTGAAACAAACAAACCAATCAATTATGGATATTGCCTTAGAGTGTGGATTCAGTAGTCACAGTCATTTGAGCAAACAGTTTCGGCAATTTACAGGTATGACACCGAAAGCCTACAGAGCAAATTAATCTACAATCAAGTTTTAATTTTCAATTATTAATCACTCCTCTCACCAAAATCACCGTACTATCGACACCAGAGGCGATCGCCTCTGGTATATTGCCTTTGATTGCTTGTTGCAGCATACTCTCCCGGGAAGCGCCGAGAACGACTACGTCATAGCGTTCGGTTTTAACCAGATTAATCACTCCCTCGGCTACGGAATCTGCTTGCACAGGTGCAGCTACAACAGTGCAGGATAATTTGCGGCGATGGATGAGCGTCCGGATCGCTTCTTGTAAAACTCTCATGTCTGGCTCTAATTCCGATGGTTTAAACACACGAGTGAGGCAAATTTTGGGGTCATTCCCCAGTGTCACCAAAGCAGGTAACAATTTTATCGCTGCTCTGGCATTGGGGCCACCAGCCATCGGTACTAGCCAGCTATTAAATTGGGGAGAAGGGAGGTGGGAAGATGGGGTGTAGACGCCCTCCGGGCGGCTGACCGTAGGGTAGGGGAGTGGGAGAGGGGGGGGGAGGGAGAGGGGGGGAGTGGGAAACAAAGGGAGTAGAGCAGACTTTTGACTGTTGGCGATTGACCGTTGACTGTTGCCCAATTTTACCAGCACCATTTCACAAGTAGCTTGGCGAATAACCGTGTCTACTACGTCACCAAAAATACGACCAGGGGTGGAAGTGTTTCCCTTCCACCCCATCAAAATCAGATCGATGTGTCTTTCTTTAATTGTCTCTAAAATTGCATGGGCGATATCGTGGGCGACTCGTATCTGCGTATGTACCGGGATTTTCCACTTTTTACCTAAAACTTCGGCGTTTCGCAGTAACCGCCGACTTTTTGCCGTCCTGACCGGCGTTTCGGCGGGAGAACTCTGGCGAGAAACAATTATTACTTGCAAACACTCGATTTCGTAGTGGCGATCGCGGGCAATTGCTGCTGCCATTTGTAGGAGTATTGCTGCTGTTTCGGGGTTTGCTACGGGTACTAATAATCTACCTCTGCCGGTGCTGGGCGATCGCGTTTGATAAACCACGTAGGAAGGTTCCGGTTGTGGCCCGTGTTCTCTATTTTCACAGTTGAGACGGTCTGCTTCTGCCCGAATAATATCAGCACGGGTAATTATTCCAATTAATCTCCGTCCTTCTACTACTGGCAAGCGGCTGATTTGATGGCGATTCAATAAATACAGCACGTTAGCCAAGTTGTGTCTGGGTGTAACCGTCACTGGCTGGGGTGTCATGATTTCCCTTAGGGGAGTATCTTTAGCTAAATTGCTGTCGTGAATTTTTAGTAAATCACTTTGCGTCACAATTCCGATTAATTTATTTTCTTCTACTACGGGAAAACCGCGATGGTGGGAGCGAGAAAAAGCCTGTACAACTTCTTCCACAGACATCTCTGCATCCAGTGTTTCTACCCGTCGCTGCATTACGTCTCTTGCGGTTAACTGTGTCAATACACCTTCGACAGAGACTGGTTTTTCCTCGATCTCAATGCCATTTAATTGTAAAAGCTTGGTATACAGCGATCCTGGCATGAGCTTGTCGGCAACCAGGTAGGATGTCACAGAGCCAATCATTAAAGGTAACACTAGATTAAAATCTGTTGTCATCTCAAATACAATTACTATTGCCGTGATTGGCACTTTCGAGACGGCGCTAAAAAATGCTCCCATACCTGCTAAAGCGTAGGTAGTAGTCGAACCGAATCCGAACAATTGGACTTCGCACACACCCACGATGTATCCTAAGCAGGAACCTAAAATCAGACTGGGAGCAAATAAACCTCCTGGCGCTCCTGAACCAAATGCTACTAAGGTGAGAAGAAACTGAGCTAAAAAAGCAAGCGCAGCTAAGGATGCATCCGCCCCTCCCGCGATCACGGATTCGCGTAAACCAGTGTTATCACGGAAACAATCAGGTAAAAATGCCACGACAACACCAGAGATAAATCCAGCCAAAGCTACTCGCAGCGGCAAGCTGATGTGTAAACGGCGATATAATTTGATACTTTTAATCAATCCTTGGTTAAATAATGCCGCCAGTAACCCTGCTAAAACGCCCAAAACTAGGAAAAAGGGAATTTCCGGAATGGAGAAACTGCTAGAGGAGTTGGTCAATTCCAAGTTAAGTAGCAAACTGCGACCACCCAACAAACGCGAGACAACTCCACCTATAAATGAGGCGATAATCGCGGTTCCCAATGTCAGTTCTGATAAATCTTGAAGTAACTCCTCGACAACAAACAATACACCAGCAATGGGAGCATTAAAAGCTGCTGCCAAACCAGCACCTGCACCGGCTGCGATCATCTGGCGGCGATGGTCTGGGGAAGTGGGAACCAAGCGACTCATCCCCCCTGCTAAAGCCGCGCCGACTTGGACGGTAGGACCTTGTCTTCCTAAAGTTATTCCCGAACCCAAGGTAATGATGGCACTGAATAACTTCACAACTGCTACTCGCCAGGAAAGTTTAACTGGTACATTCGCCAGAGAGGCTTTAACTTGAGGGATACCACTACCAGCTGCTTCTGGCGCCAACCTCTGCACCAATAACCCCGCGAGAAAACCAAAACACAAACCAACTGTTGGTAGGAATAGCCACGCTGGTAAAACGTGGGAACCATGAACTCGCCATGTCCCCAGCCATCCCGACCCAAATTTCAAGAATACAGCAGAGAAGGCGGCAACTAGACCAATGATACAAGCTTCTGCGATCGCTAAACCTCTTCTCGGCTGCCAGACTGTGCGAATCCACAGAGTCAGAAAAGCAGGCGACATAAATATTAAATATTAAATATTAAATATTAAATATTCAAAATTCAAAACAATTGTCTGTTGGAAATTCTGCTTTTATACAAGAATCTCCAATTTTTAATTGATTCCAAATATCCAAGCTGCAATTGCTTGACCGTTACACTATCAACAAATCAAGCGCAGTATTTGATTGCTAAACTTTTGAAATTCCCAGAAAAATCTGACAATTTTGCTCTCTTGCCGCTGAGATAAGTCAAATTCGAAAATTTTAGTGTATTTTGAGATATTAAATCTAAAAAATACCACTTGATCAAATTGGAGACGATTTTGACCCTTGCTCGAACCTTTCATATCAGGGAACAAATTTTTAATTGTTTCTGCCAGTGGTAGATAATCCTTCCACAATTAGAGACGGAGTATAACATGAACCGTTCCAGTCAGCATCACTACCCAGTTTCACCAATTGTTTTAGGGCTGTATAAACATTACCTGCCACCATTGTATCCTTGACACGCCCGGTTACTTGACCATTTTGGACGCGGTAGCCTAGATCGACATTGATCGAAAAGTCACCAGAAATGCCGCTACTTCCGCCTAGCATTTGATCCACAATTAAGCCATCATTGAGCAGTTGGATTAACTCTTGTAGAGTTCCAGAACCAGGCTGGATGAGGAAATTAAATAAACCGGGGGTGGGGTAACTACCCAAACCAGGGCGAAAACCATTACCAGTAGAAGGAGTACCGAGTTGAACTCCGGTAGTGCGATCGCAGTAAAAATGCTGCAACTCCCCGTTTTGAATAAACACCAAAGCCTGAGTTGGAGTTCCTTCATCATCAAAGGGACAGCTGTAAGGTCCTGCTTGCGGATCTTGGTAAAGAGTCAGTAAGGGAGAAACTACCTGTTTGCCAATGCGTTCTGCCCAAGGAGAAGCCCCTTCCAAAACGCGCTTGGCATTTAAAGCAGCTTGAACAGTACCCCACAGCATATCAGCCGCCTTCGAGGTAAACAAAACTGGGACGCGACCGCCAGGTGGTGAAACGTTTTCTTTTGCCCAATGCAAACGCTGTAAAATTTGTTCAGCAACTTTTTTGGGCTGGAGATTGCCACGCTCGGTTTCACCATCGGAAACGCTCAAAAAATCTTCTCCCCGTACCCATTCGGCAGAAATATAGCAGCTGAGAGTAGTATCGGTATAGTAGCAATCTAGACCTTTACTATTCACCAATCTAGTAGTTTCCACATCACATTCCCAGTCACCGTTACAAAGAACTTCTGGGTAAGCGTCACGGATGAGGGCGATCGTTTCTTTGCCCCATTCCACTAACTTTTCTACCGGCACTTCTTCGCCAATATCTGGGTAGGAAGGCTGAAAGTTACTGCCTAATTCTATAGTTTCGGGTTGGTTTAATTGACTCAAAGCTAAAGCACGTTCCACCAAGGCCTGGGGTTCCACAATTCCATAAGCTACTGCCAGTCCTGGACGTCCCTGACACCACAGTCGCAACGCCGTTCCTTCCGCTTGACTTGTTTCTAACTGCTTGAGACGGTTTGCTTCAAAAAAGACTGGTCGAGAAAGCGATCGTGATTGATACACCTCAGCAACTTCTGCACCTGATTTTAAGGCAAATTCCAGCAGCTGTTCTGCTAGTGTATCTTGTGGTAACTTTTTGGACACCATGATGTTTCCTGGCTGTGGCATGAGGATTCGTGAATGGGGAGATGGGCAGATGGGGGGAGTCGGCATTGATTGGGCATTGGGCATAGTTAACAACCATTAACCACTAACCACCAACCACTAACTACTAACCACTAACAACCAACCACCAACCACCAACCAACAGTTCCCCAATTCACTTTACGGCAGATCCATCTCACACAACAGCCAAAACCCAGCAAAAGATTCTGCTTGGGGGTCGGATTGCACTCCTATAAAATGCACTCCGTTAGCTTTTTGCTTAGCTTCTGCAAAGCCTTTAGCTTCTGCTAGCATTTGCGGATTTCTCAGATTTGCTAGCACCCAGCTTTCTGTCGCACCTGTTTCTAAAAGCAACCTTCCCCCTTGTGGAGTGCTGTCAAATTTCAGCCAAGCTAAATCTAAACCAGACATCCAGCCTGCCAGGGGCAAGGCTCTAGATGAGAAAATTAAAATGCCAGGAATCTTAGTTTCTGGAGAAACTTGTGCTAACTCCAAGGGAAATCCTTCGCCAAAGCCAATTTCCCACTCTGGCATATCCGCAAATTCTGAAGCTGGTAAAGTTACAAATCCCCACTGCTGTCCTTCTAAAGCATCAGGTAAGCGTTGGGGTAAAGGTGCTTCCAAACGTATCGAAGGATTAGTCCCCCCTTGATAACCTGGTTCATTTGGATACACTTGTTCCATCCGCTGTTGCAACCATCGGTTCAGTACCAAAGTCCGACGACTTGGTTGTGCTGGAATTCCCAAGTCTTTGCAGGCTTTGGTAATCATATTGTTCATTTGGCGGCGAAAAAAGCGAATTTTAATTGGTGCTTCACCTGCTTTGTCTATTGCCTGCTGCAATGCTGTCCGTAACCATACGGAGTTTACCTCAGTACTGGGGCAATACTCAGCATAGCGAAACAAAGAATCAATATTTGCGCGGGTATCCAAAGGACTCTCGCAAATCAGCACTTCCCAAACTTTTTTCTGATTTTCGTCCAGAATCGGACGGGAGTAAAAATCGAGTTCCCAAATACTGCCCATGTGATGCCGTGATGATTTGGCTAGTTTTTTATATTCACTCTACCAAGTTAAGCTAAGTCATTTGTGGTGATTTGTATTTCATTGTCTTGAAAATGGGGATTGGAAACTCGGGAGCAAATCCACGATCAATACGCTTAGGTTCATACTCTTTGTGTCTGAGTGTATTAGTGGTTAGATTTTAGCTTTTTCACCACCAAGGCACTAAGACATCAAGACAAGTTCATTTTTCAGCTGATGAGTGGTCTGGGTTTAATTTTTCATCTGGTGGCTGTGGGCAATTGCCCTTGGGGGTCTGTCTTAAAATTAAGGGAGAAGGCAGCAAAAGTTGAGGGCAGATCGGGCAAGAATTTTCATGTTTGTTGTGTACCAAGGTTCATGAATAGCTGAATTGAAAATAGCTATAAATAGCTTGTCAAAAACTTAAGTCTGTATCACGAATTCTTCTGGTGCAACTCCCCAATTTACCCAAGTGATGGCTTCTTGCGCTGATTTGACATTAGATGGTACGCGCAATACATGAATAAATCCCGTGCTGGGACAAGTCATCTTTAACAAATAAATTGGTTCTACATCGATTTCATTCTCAATTTTGAATAATGTGTATTCTCGATATGAATTTAATTCTTTTGCTTGCAATTCTTCAAGGATGCGAGCATAGCCAATACCCTGAATTAAGACTCGCCGTAGTTCGGCATTTTTTTCTTCTAACAACCATGAAGCTTGCCACTGATGGGGGTGAAGTTTACCGTATTTTTCCGGTAAGATGACACCACTATTGGCGTAGAGATTGTAACCATCAGTAAATTGGATGGCAGGTTCGCCTTCAGCATGGAGGCGGTTTTGGTTGTCTAAGGAAAGTTTGCTTGGGCGATCGCATACTACCACTATTCTTCGATATGGAAAAATACAGCCACAAGATTCAGCTAATAACTGAAGAATTTGCAATAGGTTTTGTTCGCCCGTGTAATTGAATACAGATTGACCAAAGTCTAACCAACTGCAATAACTGCAAAAGATAAAACCAGGTATGAAGTTACTATCATACTGCTTTTCTAATTGAATTTGTAGTTGGTGGTATAGTTCTGGTAGATTAGCATCAATTTGTAATTCTAGAACATCCGCTATATCAATTTTTAATGTTTGTTCTAGACTTTTCATATATGAAATAAATTTATAATATAAGGTAGTATTAATGTGGATGTTTACATCACTGGGTCTTTGAACTTCCACATGATGTGACTCACGTTTGATGAGATTTGGCAATAACTTGAATCTACCTAAGCGCAATTGTAGAAATTGCAAAGGTGTTGTTTGAATAATTCGAGCATCTAACTGTGGTAAAATTTTACTCATCGCCCCATAAGGACTTTCACAGAAGATAATTTCAGGCTGTTCTAGATAGCACAAACTATAAAGTTCTTTAACTCCCTCAACAACCTTCCGTTTGTCAATTCGCTCAGTTGAAAACGCTATATTTCTCCATTTCTCTCTATAAAATTTCATCAAAGCTTCTTGTTCTGGAGTTAGCTTTGCAATTTTGTGTGACATAATAAAATAGAGTTATCGAATGAACATCTTCCCAAAATAACTCCAACTATTCAAATACGCCAGAGCATATATTCTGTCTCATTCTGGACTAATTCTCCCCACACCTTCAAAAATAAAGAATTTTTTAGCAAGAGGATGAGTGGGACTCCCCAACGCCCCCTGAGACCACACGGGGGAGAAGGAGCAATCTACAAACTTTGTAGGCGTCACCAGTAGCTTGAAAACGCGCCCTCAGGGTTTGACCAGAATCTCTACCCTGATATTGTTCAAGTATAGTTCTTAAGGATAATTCTGTATAAATAAAAAGTAAAAAAGCTGCTATTAAGCAGTTAAAATAAGGTCGTAACCAAATCCCTAGGGTATACGCAGGGC
>JANZYY010000195.1 GCA_026419705.1 Fischerella sp. | reverse complement strand
GACTACCAACAGCGTAGTCAAACCCAACATCAGTACACCAGAAGTCGATCTACCTGAACCCAGCTTTGTACCAGATAATCAGCCTCAGGAGCATGTATCGAAAGCTACTTCTCAAAAAGCTTCTCAGCAGGAGGTGCTCGTTCCCAAATCGAAGGTCTCGGCTGCGACATCAACTCCATCAATTCAAGACCGACTGCTCACTTCAACGGACTTGAAGGGGCGCAGTGCTTGGGAATTAACAGTCATGCGCAACGAAATTTATGCTCGCCACGGTCGTCGGTTTAAAGAGCAAAAGTTACAGCGTTACTTTGACGCTCAAAGTTGGTATAAACCCCGTTACGCACCGGAAGAATTTCCTAACTCTGTTCTTTCACCAACAGAGCTAAAAAACGCCATCATGATCCGTGAGTACCAGCGTATTCATGGGTTGTTGCTCGATCCATAGTTACTTTCGATGAGGGGGCGATTACCAGGGTGTATTTCAATTTTTTGGAATTATCTGCCTATTTTGAGCGGTTTTTAGATTTAAATAGCCTTTCGGGCGATCGGTTTGAGTCTTTTACCTCCAAACTCAGAGCGATCGCTTTTCTGTGAATATCGAATTTAGTATTATCTCAGTTTTATCACCTTTTTGTCCCAAGTTTGTCACTCTCAATTCATAGAATTAAAGACAGTTCCCTAGGGTATATCTAGTGTTTTCCTAAATTACGGAAAAGACAGAGAAACCCTAACTCTTTACTATAGCTCCCTTGGTACATCTTCCAATACCCCATATTGCCATTTTAGCAACCGTTTTAAGTTTTGATTTCAAAACTTAGAGCGGTTTTTTCATAATATGAGTCGCGCAAACTCGTAGTCTGATACCAATTCTCTTTTACTATGAAAGATATGGAGATCCTCCCAACCGGCGACGGAGAATCATCTGTATTAAACATTTAGAGAAATGGTATTAATTCCAATTAATTTTACCACTTTGTCACTTTTTAGTATAAGTTTGCCACTCTACTATTTATAAATTATTGAAGAAGGAAGAAGAAATGCTGGGGGAGCGGTGACTTCCACTACTTTAAGACTGCTAAAATAAAAAATTTTAGTGGAGTGATTGTATTAAATTGGGAAGATCAAAATCGATCTGTTCCCTCTTCCTTCTTTTCCTTTGCTTTAATAAATAAATATGATATAATCAGCATATTTGATTTGTTTCTAAAGTAAATTTAGAATAAATCTTAGGATACATTGTTTTTTGTGTATTTTTCTCTGTGCATTTTCTCTCCCAGAGCGCTTTGAGCTTCTTATAAAAGACTAAAAGTGCTGTTTTTTATCTTTTGGTATTAATAAAAATTTTTTTGAAAAAGTCTATAGTTTGTTACTTTTTCAGCCCTAGTTTGTCACTATTATATTTATATATTTAATAGTCAAGATATCTAAAAGATATCCGTACTCGGTTCATGATTGATTGCAGTGTACACGACCACTTTGATTGGGAGGAAAGGAAATTTACCCCTTACCTTTCCTTTTTTCTTTTCTTGTAAATATTAACCACATGGAACACAATTATGCTGAGGTTACTCTGATGCAAAAGACCCACAGTAACATCATCGCAACTTTTAACCTATTAGAAGTAACATCATAAATTGTCTGACTGCCTACATAAATTTACTGGCAGCTGTCAATTGCAAATATCAGTAAACAATCAAAGCTCAACTTAGTACAGCTTTGCGTAAAATTGTAGCGTTTTTAAAAGCTGAACCTTGCAGGAGAAAACGCAAAGTGACGCAGAATCTTTCCAGATTTAATTCGTTACAAATTTGTGCAATGTTGTATTTAGATGATTTAGTCAACTCGTAAATCAATGACGAATAAATGAAGTATGCTGAACTTAAATCAGATCTTTGTTGAGAAGAGTATACTCTATTTCCTATGTCAGCAGCTTGATGCCATCAAAATTCAAAACCCGAATGTGGCTCATTTCTTGTGCAAAGTTATCCCTGCTCAATGTCCTTTTGAGTGGAACATCAAATTATTTAACCAAGTGGTATTTCACATTCCTCCGCTGTGTAAACTTAACCCTTTTTATGAGCAATTAGTTACTCTTCGCTTCAAATGTTTATCGTATCTTGCGGACGAATGTGGTGAAGATGTAACACCCTATTGTTGATAGTCATAGGAATTATCCTATCTCTTACAGAGACGTGAAATTCTCTGTCTCTGTAAGAGCAGTCCAAACCAAGTAATGTTTTTACCTACAGAAGAATTTGTTGGCGGACTATCAAGTATAAACTTTCAAAACTAATAAAAATCAAAATCAAAAAATTTTGAGGAGGTTTAGAGGTGGTAGTACGTATTAATAAAGATTTTCGTGCTGACAAAAAGCAAAATCTTAAGCAAAAAAATAAATCACCTCGTTTTTGGAAGTCCCGTTCTCAAAAGCACTTGTTTATCCGAAAAATTGTCAATTCAAGGTCTTTTGAAGAGAAATTTCGGATCTACACTGGTGAAAAATTGCACTGATATCAGGTGATCTTACGTCTCAAAGGGACCGTGATTCCAGCAATTTTACCCTGGATGCTTTTATGCGGTGGATATGCGTTCTTGGTTTCGGTGGCTGAATACCTTGGATATCTATCAGCTCTCCGCGAAATTAAATCTCTCCCCAATGTCATCTTAAGTCTCAACATTGTTCTGAGTTTGCTCCTGGCTTTCCGAACGAATACAGCCCACGAGCGATTTTGGGAGGGTCGTAAGTTATGGGGAGCAATGGTTAATGTGGTTCGCAACCTAGCTCGTAGCATCTGGATTTTTATTGAAGAACGCGAACCGCAGGAGCGAGAACATAAGGCGGCTACAGCACGACTTGTTGCTGCTTTTGCTGTAGCAATGAAGTTGCACTTGCGGCGGGAACCTGTGAATTCTGAGCTAGCATCATTTATGTCGCAGCATCAGTATCAAACTCTACAACAAGTGAATCATTTTCCTTTACAAATTGCCTTCTGGATTGGAGATTATTTGCAGCAGCAGTACGAAAGCGAACGCGTCAACGTTTATCAGTTGAGTGATTTACAAAAAATGCTCAATGATATGGTAGACATTCTAGGAGGCTGTGAGCGCATTTTGAAAACACCCGTGCCTTTAGTATATACCATAACCCTCAAGTCCTTGTTGGTGATTTACTTTCTTGTAATGCCCTTAGGGTTGGTTCATGATTGGGGTTGGTGGACTGGATTGGACATGAGTTTCATTAGCTTGTTGTTGCTCGGTATTGATGAAATCGGCTCTGAGATTGAAGAGCCTTTTGGTCACGATCCGAGCGATTTGCCCTTAGATTTTATTTGTAAGACGATCGCAAACAATGTCGAAGAATTGCTCTCTAGACCATCGCAAGTTTGTCAAGAGCGTTTATCTGCTTAACAGCGATCGCCACAACCTCAATATCGATGGCGTTCATAGCTCAGACTAGACAATCACAAGAGCTTGGGCGCTTTTTGACTTTGTCACTATTTTGTCAGTTTTCCATCCCGATTTTGTTACTTTACGATTTGTAAACTTAAAAGCATCACATTAAAATTATTAAAATTGATTTCCAAAACTTCGATTTTTGACACTTTGAAATCCGGCTAATCTCATTTAGTTAATTGATGAGCGATCGCAAATAATAGCGAAATTTTTGGGGCAAAAACGTCTGTTGAATTTATGAGTAAAAGTACCTGAAATATTTCCTTTTTGGAAAAATTCAGTCTGTAATTTGTACCTCCAAAAATTCATAATTACTGCTACAAAAGATTCCTATGATTGAAGCAAACCTAGTTCAACACGACGGAAAAAAATAACTGTGCTGCACCAGCAGGGGCGCTGGATTTTGTTCTCAACCATTCTGGCATCAAGCATGGCTTTTATCGATGCCTCGGCGCTAAACGTTGCTCTCCCTGCATTGCAGGAGGATCTCCATGCCAGCGGTGTCCAATTACTGTGGATTATTAACGCCTACTTACTCATGCTCGCCGCCCTAATTTTGGTTGGTGGCTCGCTAGGCGATAAGCTAGGTCGGAAAAAGGTCTTTGCAAGTGGTATCAGCCTGTTTCTACTGGCTTCGCTGGCTTGCGGATTCGCTCCCACAACCGAATTTCTGATTGGCGCGCGAGTTGTACAGGGTATTGGTGGCGCCATGATGATTCCTGGCAGCCTGGCGATTATCACTGCCTATTTTGATGCAGAACAACGGGGTGGAGCGATTGGAATGTGGTCATCAGTAACGACGATGGTAACAATTGCCGGTCCGATGCTCGGAGGCTTGCTTGCCGATGCGGGATTTTGGCGTGGAGTTTTCCTAATTAACCTCCCGTTGGGGATTACTACGCTGGTCCTACTCTACTTTCAAGTTCCCGAGAGCCGCAACGAAACAGCTTCCAGAGAAATAGACTACCCAGGTGCAATTCTGGCGACTGTTGGGCTGGCATGTCTGACATACGGTTTTATATCTCTACACGACTTCGGATTTCGCAATCCTCACATCTATGGAACGTTGGGCGGTGGCATCATTGCGCTTTTTGCTTATGCGATCGTCCAAGCACGCAGCAGCCATCCCATGATGCCCCTGCACTTATTCAAGTCCTGCACCTTTATCGGTACTAACTTGTTGACCCTGTTTCTGTATGGAGCATTGAACGTGGGAACTTTCTTCTTATGTTTGAATTTAGTGCAGGCACAGGGTTACAGTCAGTCTATAGCTGGAATGGCTGATATGCCTTTTGCACTGTTGCTAAGTGGGCTATCACCCTGGGCTGGTCGATTTGCAGAACGCCATGGTCCGCGTCCAATGCTTATTGTCGGTCCCTTCTTAGCGGGATTGGGGTTTCTGTTGATGGCGTGTGTTGGCTTGACGCATGGATCTTGCGATTACTGGAAGACATTCTTTCCGGGAATCGTTGTATTTGGTCTGGGAATGGCTATTACGGTTGCACCTTTGACAACTGCTGTCATGGGTTCAGTAGCAACGCACTATGCGGGAACAGCATCAGGAATTAATAATGCTGTTGCCCGAGCCGCAGGGGTATTGGCGATCGCCATTGTTGGTTCGGTGGCGCTGTGTACTTTTGCGCGAGCATTGGATGTTCATACCGCCAATATCCATCTCTCCAAGGCGGTGCGGCTCTTAGTCCACTCTCAAGCCAGCCAGCTTGGTTAAACATCGGTGCTAGCGAAAGTTTTACCGGAAAATTCTGATGCGGTTGAAATGGCAATCAAGCTAGCCTTTGTCGATACTTTCCGCCTAGTGATGATTATTTGTGCTGGACTGGCATGGTTGAGCGCGATTATGGCGGCGCTTCTGGTTAAACCTATTCGCATGTTTATAGATTGAAACGTTGGAACTCGGCTGAACGCTACACGAAACTTCATTGGCACGCTAAATATCCTGGCCAGGCTTTTTCATTGCTACAAGGCGGCGGTGGGTAGGATTTTGATCGTGACGAGGCTGTCGTTGTTGCCAATACTGCTTGAGATAGTAGCCCATACCATAAGCTGTTGCCACAAAATCATCGGGTGCTCCAGCTGCCTTTAGCTTTTGTCTCAAACGCTTGACCAGAGCCTTTACAGCATCTTCATCTGGAGGATCGTCAAAAGACCAAATGTTAGTTCAAATCCTGAAAAACCTTGTCCAGCATTGCTTACAGGCAATAAAACCTACTTTTTATATCCGGTCAGTTTGATGATTTTGCAACAATCAAAAAATTAATTCACCAAACATTAATTGACTCAGCAAACATCATTATTTATTAGAGGTAGGCCTGTATTTAAGAGGCTAATCTGCAGATATAGATAACTATAGAAAAAGATAACTATAGAAAAGGGTATATTTTCTGCAAGCACGACTAAGAATATGTGTTTGACCAAAACTAGATAGATAAACTTTAATAATCTATTAAAAATATAATTTACATAATTTATTTGCCATTACATACCATATGACCGACTGTGCTTTAGAGATTCGTTATGTAGACACTTTCAAGATTGTCTGCATGCGAAGTATTAAATAAGACTTTGACTTTCAAACAAAGCACCGTAACGCTTGAGGTTACTTTGAACTGTTTTCAGATTTAAATTTCCTCTGGAGCATAGCTGTTTAGCAGCTTGTCATTAGACATTGCTTTGAGTTTCGATGTAAAAGACTCAGAGCGATCGCTGGTTTTGGGTGTAAATTGCTCAATGGGAGAATGATTGGCAGTAGGCGAAAGAAGCATCCGCTGTTTGTGGGGGAGTGGTACAGGAGCAGTGCTAGCTGGGGAGTTATGCTGATGGGGAGAACCGGAGGTGGGGAGGTGGGGAGACAAATTTCCCCCATCTCCCCATCTGGAGTTCTCTGCATCTGTTTGTTTTCGTGTCTCTGCATCCTCATTTTTCGACTGTCCAACAGGAGTGCTTTTATTAATAACAGGAAGTTGAGGCGGGTTTGGGACAGAAGTCAAACTTTCGGGGAATTTGCTGCAAATTAGGCGTTCAAATTCCATATTGAAATGAAAACTAGCCTGTCCCCGTCGCTGCCAAAGTGTTAATATATGCTGCACCGATACTGCTTTGTAGCGTCCTTGATACAGTGCTTCAACAACTGCTAAATGTAGCCAGCTATCTGGGTATTGTTTTTGCCAACGGTTAACTAGTTCACTGGCACTGTAACCACCGAGATCGAAACTATAGTGAATTAATAAAACTTTTGCCAAATCGGCAGTTGCACCCAAAGTAGGCGTGAATATTGGGCCCTCATCTTCAGGCAATAGGGCTAAATTTTGCTCCCGTTGCATATAGCCTATAGTGCTTTTTGCTACAGTTTTTGGATGGTTAAAATAAACGTAATGGTTAGTGGTTAGTGGATAGTGGTTAGTGGGTAAGCTATTCACAACTAACTACTAACTACTAACTACTAACAACCAACTACTAAAGACCCTCATAATTATGTTTTTTTACACCCGATTACTAAAGTAAGTGTTCTCCATTCTACTTGTTGTCCATAGCAAAAGTGGAAACTATGTAGGGTGAATTTATCTTTGGCGTTCGCCCGATCGCAACTAATGCTTGATACACCATTGCTGCTACTTCTGCTCGGGTTGCTTCCCGCGTAGGTTGAATTTGCTTGGGATCTGGGTAATTGACAACGATCCTTTGCAATGTTGCAGTTGCGACTGCAGTACTAGCGTAGTCCGGAATACTATTGCGATCGCTAAAGCCAAGTAAAACATCAGGATGGGCTGCTGGTAAGGTCAGCCCGTTTACCAACGAAACAATCACCTGTAGCCGTTGTACATTTTGCTGGGGGCGGAAGGTGCGATCGCTAAAGCCACCAACAAAGCCACCTTGTGCTGCTTGTTGGATGGACTTATAGGCCCAAAAATCCTTCGGTAGATCGGTAAAATCTGGGGCTGGGCGTTTGGGAGTGGGGTTAAAAGCAGCAGTAACTAAAGCAGCATACTGGGCGCGAGTCATCGGTCGATCGGGTTGATAGCTACCATCCGCAAAACCACGCGTTAAATTCATACTTGCTAATGCCCGAATAAATCCTTCTGCCCAATGTCCCCCGATATCAGTGTAGGAGGAAATATCGGCGTCAGGATTGACAATGTAAGCAGAAATAACAGGCTTTTGTTTGCCAGTGATTACCAAAGCTTGATATATTAATGCTGCTACTTCCGCACGCGTGATATCTCGTAATGGTTCTAGGAATTCGGTTTGCGGATAGTTTACCACCAGCAGTTTCTGGGTAGCAGCTGCCACAGCATCAATGGCATAACTCGGTATTTGGGCGCGATCGCGATACACTGTTAACACATTTGGATTACCACCATTTAGTTGTAACCCATTTATCAAAGATACTATTGCTTGAATTTTAGTCAAATTTTGTTCCGGCCTAAATGTGCCATCCGGAAATCCACTGAGGAAACCCATGCCAGCAGCACGCTCAATGGCTGTTGCTGCCCAAAAATTCGATTTTACATCTGTAAAATTATTTACTTGATTTTTCTGAGGTAAGTCAAAACTTTTAGCAACGATCGCGGCATACTGGGCACGAGAAATCGGTGCTTCGGGTTGAAACGTACCATCACCAAAGCCACTAATTAAGCCTTTACTCAGCAATGCTTCCACAAAAGTCGCAGCCCAATGTCCTGCTATGTCGGGAAAACTAGTAATAATATTTACTTTTTTTGAAGCATCTTCCGTAATTGCGCTTAACTCAACTAGACCCTTTATTCCGACAGGATTCAATAAATTTCCTGCTGAGACTAGTTTCTTAGAAGTAGTATTGTGGACGTCAAAACTGTAATTGTCACGAAAAATGTTACCAGCAGGGTCTTGAGCGCTGCCCAAGTCAGGAGTGGCGTTACCATTTACCAACAGACCGCCTTGGGAATTTTTTTCGATCATATTCTGCCGCAGTACCGGTCGCGCATCTCGGGACAAAGCGATCGCGATCCGGTTTTCTGATAATTTGTTATTTGCTAATAAAGGAGCGGCAAAGTCACTAATAGCCATTCCAATTGCATTTTTTTGCACAACATTCCGCAGCACTTCCCCTTTGCTATTGCGAGCCATAACCAGCCCAGAAGCTCCATTTTCTACAAATACGTTATCGAGAATAGCTGGTTTGCCATTACCGCTGACAAATACAGCTTCTCGACCGCACTTGCTGAAAGTATTGTTAGCCAAAGTTGGTGCTGTCGATTCAATCCAGACGCCAGTACCTTTGCTGTCGGCATTGGTCACAGTTACACCCATGAGACTAGCATCACCTAACAATTGCAGTGTAATATTTTGCACACCAAAACTTTCGCTTTGATACTCGCCACTTCCGGAAATGACAATACCCTGACCTTTGG
>JANZYY010000194.1 GCA_026419705.1 Fischerella sp. | reverse complement strand
GTATACCCATCAACTCAAACTCATGCTCAGAACCCAGAGCATTGAAGATGGTGTAACTTTTATTACTAAAATCCTGCCACCACTCACAAATGCTCTCCTGTTTTGGACTGCTGCTAGTATGCTCCAAGAGTCGCCCGAAGGTGGCGGCTTGTCTACTGGTATCTTCCTCGCGTTCAATGCTGCGTTTGGTAGCTTTATTGGTGGAGCCACTAACCTCAGCACCACGATTGTGGACGTTATGCAAGTTTTGCCGATGTGGAAGCGTGCCGAACCAATTCTTGAAGCTGTACCAGAAATCTCTGCCAGCAAAACCGACCCTGGCAGGCTATCAGGTAAACTGCTTGTAGATCATGTAGTTTTCCGCTATCGAGATGATGGCCCCCTAACGTTGGATGATGTGACTATCAAAGCTGAGCCAGGAGAATATATTGCTCTAGTCGGGCCTTCTGGAAGTGGGAAATCGACTTTGTTTCGTTTGTTACTGGGATTTGACCATCCTGAATCCGGCACCATTTATTACGACGGACAAGACTTAGCTGGGTTGGATGTGAATGCTGTGCGCCGACAGTTGGGTGTGGTGATGCAAAATAGCCGGATGATGTCAGGTTCCATCTTTGATAACATTGCCAGCGGAGCCATGATTACAATGGAGGAAGCTTGGGAAGCAGCGCGGGCTTCTGGCTTAGCGGATGATATTGAAGCTATGCCAATGGGTATGCACACTGTTGTTAGTGAGGGTGCTACTAACCTCTCTGGTGGACAGCGGCAACGTTTATTAATTGCCCGAGCGCTAGTATTAAAACCCCGGATTCTGCTGTTTGATGAAGCTACTAGTGCCTTAGATAACAGAACTCAGGCAATTGTCAGTGAAAGCTTGGAAAGATTGCAAGTGACTAGAATTGCGATCGCTCACCGACTCAGCACCATCCGTAATGCTCACCGCATTTATGTACTTCAGGACGGTAGGGTAGTACAGCAAGGAAGTTTCGACGAACTGGCAAAACAACAAGGGCTGTTTGCTCAACTCATGGCGCGGCAGATGCTTTGATAGAGACTTCCCACAAAACCACTTAGGGGCGTTTGCTATACTCAAACTCGCCCGTACAGCAGTGTGGCATAACCATCGCAGCCATACGTTAAAATAGTTTATCTGTACGTTAAAAACAGATTGTGCACTATTGGATAAAACACCTCCAGTGCTGTTTTTCTATAAACCTGCGAGATACAACATCCAGATGCATGAGGTGAGAGTGAAGACAAATGGCAAATTCCCCCCAAGTATCGATCCGCATCCCAGCTGAGACACTCAAGCGCATTGATATACTGGCGCAGAAACTCTACCCCTCTCGTCGAGCGGGAAAAAATCCAAATCGCTCTCAAGTTATTTTAGATGCGATCGCTCAATATTTAGAGCAACACGAGTCTAGCTGTAAAAGCACTCTAGAAATTGATGAACAGCTTGATAATCAGCCAATTAACAAAGTGTTCCAAAATTACCCCAGCAATATAGAACTTCCCATTCACCACTCTAAGGAGATAGAACCTCCCATACGGGAGTACATAGATTGGTGGTTCGATTATTTTTCATATATGAAGAAACTCACTGATATGTGGTTTGGTGCCAAATAATAGCTGTTTTTGTACGCAAATAAGCGCAGATAGCAGTAAAAATTGATACTAGCAATAAATTTTCACCAGCCCCGGGCTTGTCTCTTCTTTTCTACTTAACAGGTATCAATCATGCCATTTTGAAAAAAGAACACAACAAAGAGGTATTGTAGAAACGCCCCAAGGCGCCTCTGGTTATCAGGATATGTTGCAAACATTTATTAAATCTGTATTAAATATGTAACAAAAGTAAATTTTGCCAGAGGGAAAAGGGTGATGATTGTTACATGCTTTTAAATTTTTCCCTTACTTTTTCCCAGTATGTTTCTGAGGGTGTGTTATGTCAGTTAACACACCCTATAATTTTCGAGTAATTTAAAAACAGAAAAGGAAGAGAATTGGTATCAAAGTATATAAATGTAAATCAAAAAAACATTCAAAATATGTTGTGAATTTTGCTGTATATTTTTATTCATTTTTATTTTCATGTTTGCTCTGATTTTATCTGAGATTGCGATAGACATGATTGAGTTAGGTCTTGATGCTTATCAATAAAATATCTCTTGTTATATCTCAATTTTTTTCAAAATAAATTGTTTAATACCAAATTCTATGTCATGTGCACACGCTTGCAGTCAGGGCTTACTTTTGCAGAATAATATGCATCTTCATATCGAATTGATATAAAAGCTTATTTTTTTTAGTTTCAAGCTCTAGCATTTGTCTGCTAATTATTTCTTGTCAGTGTATGACACTTTAGTGTATGACACTGCTGTATGACACTGTTGTATAACAGTTAAATTGTTGTCATTCACTGTCATACATACATATTTTTGTACCTTCAAAGACTAAAGTTTTTAATGTCTGACATATTATGCCTGCTATTAGCAGAAGTAGATAAAAAGTCAAAATATAGTTTTCAAATCATGTGGATAAATAAAATTAACAAATGTGAACTTTGACCTGATATTTTGTGAAACTGTTTTCTCTTTTATTAGAATAAATTGATAGGATAAAATTTAGTTTTCTACTATTCCTAACTTAGGAATTGATAGGTAATAAATCCTAAGTGATAGGTGTGAAAAAATTGTCATTCTGGTTAGGAAAAATGGAAGATTTGTAAAGTCAGTCTCAAGGACTCATCATCTCAAGCTGAACACAACAGTTAGAGATAATTTGCTAAGCTACTTTTCTGTTTAGCATGGTATTTTGTGACTGTTCAAATATCCTTCTAGTCTCTCTACTTTTCAAGTTCATTTTATTAACTAAATGTTGAACGAAACTGCGGAAGTAGTGGAGAAAAGCAGTAATCAAAAAAGCGAGAAGTCATATGTCCTCTACCGTCTCTGTACAAATAAACAAATCTCCAGCAAGTGGTATAGAACTTCGTGGCAAAGTTTCGGCGGAATACGCTGAAATACTGACTGCAGAAGCGCTAGATTTTATTGCCATGCTCCAGCGTCGCTTTGGTGCTGAGCGATCGCGTCTGCTCAAACTGCGAGAAACGATCCAGCAACAACTTGATGCAGGATGGCTACCCGACTTTCCATCCGAAACAGCAGCTATACGCAATAGTGACTGGAAGGTAGCCCCAATTCCTCCTGACTTACAAGATCGCCGCGTTGAAATTACCGGGCCGAGCGATCGCAAAATGGTCATCAACGCCCTAAACTCAGGTGCGAATGTGTTTATGGCTGATTTTGAAGATGCCAACAGTCCCACCTGGGACAACATGGTATCCGGTCAAATTAATTTACGCGATGCTGTCAACCGCACCATTAAATTTAACGATCCCAAAACAGGCAAAATCTACAAACTCAATGAAAAGACAGCCGTTTTGATTGCTCGTCCTCGCGGCTGGCATCTGCTGGAAGAGCATATTTTAGTCGATGGTCAGCCCATGTCAGCCTCGTTATTCGATTTTGGACTGTATTTCTTCCATAATGCCCACAAGTTACTGGAAAACGGCTCCGGTCCTTATTTCTACTTACCAAAACTGGAAAACAGACACGAAGCAGCATTGTGGAATGAAGTTTTTGTCGCAGCCCAAGAAGCGCTTGGCTTAAGTATTGGCACAATTAAGGCCACGGTCTTGATCGAAACAATCCTTGCCGCTTTTGAGATGGATGAGATTCTCTACGCCCTGCGCGACCACATCGTGGGGCTGAATTGCGGTCGTTGGGACTACATTTTTAGCTTCATTAAAAAGTTCCGCAATCGACCCGATTTTGTCTTGCCCGATCGCCATCAGGTCACAATGACGACTCATTTTCTGCGCTCTTATAGCCTGCTAACAATCAAGACCTGTCACCGACGAGGTGCCTTTGCCATGGGGGGTATGGCGGCTCAAATCCCCATAAAGACAGACCCTACTGCCAATGAAGCAGCCCTAGCCAAGGTAAGAGCTGACAAAGAACGGGAGGCCGGAGACGGTCATGATGGAACCTGGGTAGCACACCCTGCTCTAGTTCCCATTGCCCGTGAAGTCTTTGACCGCAAAATGCCCGCTCCTAATCAGCTGTCAGTTTTAAGAGACGACATCACCATCACAGCAGCAGATCTCTTGACCGTACCAACAGGAACAATCACCGAAGCTGGAGTGCGAAATAATATTCGGGTTGGCATCTTATACTTAACATCTTGGCTAGCTGGTTCCGGCTGCGTACCTTTGTTCAACCTGATGGAAGATGCGGCTACAGCTGAAATCTGTCGTGCCCAGCTTTGGCAATGGCTCCATCACAACGCAGCGTTAGAAGACGGCCGTAAGATCGATCGCCCCCTTTTCCAAGCCATTCTTGACGAAGAGATCGCAGCATTGCGCCAAGAAATCGCCACTCACAGCAGTTGGCAAACAACCTTTGACAAAGCGATCGATTTGTTCGTAAAGCTGGTGACTGCAGATAGCTTTGAAGAATTCCTGACACTGCCCGCCTATCGGTATCTTGTCAGCTTTTGAGATTACTCTAACCCTGTCAATGTGTGAGTCTTGGAAATGAATTTTTCTTGGTGTCTTAGTGTCTTAGTGGTGGAAAAAGAATGATTGAAACACAAAGACACAAACAGGAAAAAGAGTTATTTATTTTCCCCTTTCCATCCCCTTTCTGAATGAATTGCAGGAGATTCAGCATGAGTAAACCTAGTTTTGAAACCCTTGTTCCCAGTGCTCCTAAAGGTCGCTTTGATGGAATTCAACGTGCATATACTCCTGAAGATGTGGTCAAACTGCGTGGTTCAATCAAAATCTGCTATACCCTTGCCGAAATGGGGGCTAACAGACTTTGGGAGCTGCTGCACAGCGAAGACTACATCAATGCGCTTGGTGCGGTGACAGGAAATCAGGCAATGCAAATGGTACGTGCTGGTCTGAAGGCAATTTATCTATCTGGCTGGCAGGTTGCAGCAGATGCTAACCTAGCAGGAACTATGTATCCCGACCAAAGTCTGTATCCGTCAAATAGCGGTCCGGAGTTATGCCGTCGCATAAACCGGACATTCCAACGAGCTGACCAAATTCAGCATTTAGAAGGAAAAGACGATATCTACTGGTTTGCTCCAATTGTTGCCGATGCAGAAGCCGGGTTTGGCGGTCCCTTAAACAGCTTTGAAATTATGAAAGCCTACATCGAGGCTGGTGCGGCTGCTGTACATTACGAAGATCAATTGGCATCAGAGAAGAAATGCGGTCATCTAGGCGGCAAAGTGCTGATTCCAACAGCCGCTCACATTCGCAACCTCAATGCAGCAAGGCTAGCGGCTGATGTCATGGGTGTACCGACATTGATTGTCGCTCGTACAGATGCTGAAAGCGCCAAATTGATTACTAGTGATATCGCCGAGCGAGATTTACCGTTTATTACAGGGGAACGAACAGTAGAAGGATTCTATCAGTTGAAACCAGATACAGGGCTGGAACATTGTATTGCCCGTGGGTTAGCCTATGCACCTTATGCCGACTTGTTGTGGTGGGAAACCTCCAAACCGAATTTGAAAGAAGCTCGCCTATTTGCTGAAGCCATTCATCGAGAATATCCGGGTAAACTGTTGGCTTATAACTGCTCTCCTTCTTTTAACTGGAAAGCCAATCTAGATGATGCCACAATTGCCAATTTCCAGAAAGAACTGGGAGCGATGGGCTATAAATTCCAGTTCGTGACTTTGGCTGGATTCCACTGTCTCAACCATGGCATGTTTGAGTTAGCTCGTCGCTACCGCCAGAGCGGAATGACTGCTTATGCAGAATTACAGGAAGCCGAGTTTGCCAGTGAACGAGAAGGGTATACTGCAGTCCGCCATCAACGCGAAGTTGGTACTGGATATTTTGATGCTGTTTCAGTTGCCATTTCCGGCGGAAAATCATCGACAACGGCGCTAGCTCGATCTACAGAGGCGCAACAGTTTCAGTCTTCGGCAGAATATCAAAATTCTCATCCAAGCATTGGCTATCAAAATCAGCAAGAAACTTTTCATGCAGATTTTGTCAATGGAATTGATCGACAAGGGACAAAAGCATTTGAGGATTTTGCCAAAGAAGCCCACTACACTCGCATGAAAGAGGCATATAAAGAAATAGAAGAATTTACCCGACTAGATGATGAATAAATCACAACTGGTCAGATTTTCCCACTGAAAAAATGGCGACATCAGAGCAGTTTCACTGGCTACTTTGTCTACGGTTGTGCCGCCGGCTGAAAACTTGTGTGAAGCAGGTAAAATAGAACTAAGTTGGTCGGCATATACTATTGGTAGATAAGTATTTACTCTGATGGAAGTGGTAAATGCCGCCCCACTTCCTCCCCAAACCGGCAAGAATGGGGTATCTAGCGGTTAAACGTCAAATGTATACCACCTATTTTGACGAGTACCAAAAGCAGTTCAAAGAGTGGCAAAAGAAGTTTTTTGACACTTTGCTGGAAAGTTTACCAAACGCACAAAAAGAGGTTAATCCCTCAGAAGCCTTTGAGCTAGCCGTTGACTTGCAAGCAGAAATTGTTAAATCCTTCCTAGAAGCTCAAGAAAAAAGCAACCAAATGATGCTAGAGGCTCAAAAGAGATTCTGGGAAAAGTATTTTGAAAGAATGCGGAAAAAGCCAGCTGCTAGCAATAGTAAGGATTAAAGTCAGCCTTTGAGTGTTGCTTGACAATAGTATATCTGCTCCTCAAGGGCGATCGCCCTTGAGGGATCTTTCCAAAACTCAGCAGGAATAGGGGAACGGAGCACGGCGTGCAATCATGTTTACCCTCTGATGCCAAGTTCCCTAAAAAGCACTGTTCTCAAACTCGCTTCCGGTAAAAATTACACCTGCTGAATACTTAAACAAAAAATTAGGAGTGAGTAAAAATATTTATGCGCGACGTGTATATTGTTTCAGCAGTACGCACTCCCCTCGGTCGGTTTGGAGGCGCACTGGCAGATTTTTCCCCAGTTGATTTGGGTGCCCACGTGATGCGAGCTGCCTTAGACCGGGCTGGTGTACCACCAGAAGCATTAGACCTGTATATTATGGGCAACGTACTTAGAGCAGGACACGGACAGTTATTGCCCCGCCAAGCCGCTCTTAAGGCCAGGATTCCGGAAGCGGTAAATGGATATGCAGTTGATATGGTTTGTTCCTCAGGCATGATCGGCCTGATTAACGCTACCTTGGCAATCCGGTGTGGCGAAGCAGACATCGTTCTAGCTGGGGGGATGGAATCGATGTCCCAGACTGGTTTTTTCCTCTCCCACAGAGCCAGATGGGGTTACAAATTTCTCTTAGGCGCACCAGAGCAGTTAACAGATTTATTACTCCAGGATGGGTTGATGGATACAACCACAGAGGAAGGTATGGGAGAGCAAACGGAGCGGATCGCCGAACACTATGGATTTAGTCGCAAGGACTTGGACGAGATCGCCCTGTATTCCCATCAGCGGGCAGCTGCTGCAACGGAACGGGGGAGCTTTAAAAACGAAATTGCCCCCATGGAAGTTACTAGCAAAAAAGGTACGCAGATAGTAGATAGCGATGAAGGAATTCGTTCCGATACGACACTGGAAACTCTGGCAAAACTGCGTCCTGCCTTTAAAAAAGATGGAGTTCTCACAGCAGGGAACAGCAGTCAGATCAGCGATGGAGCAGCAGCTTTGATTCTAGCCAGCCAGTCAGCTGTGGACAAGTATGGATTAAAGCCGATTGCTAAGGTGTTAGGGGGAACCTGGGAAGGTGGTGAAACTTGGCGCTTTGTAGAAATGCCTGTCGGAGCAACTAAGAAGTTGTTAGACAAACTTAATCTACGGATTTCTGACATTGACCTGTTTGAAAATAACGAGGCTTTCGCAGTTAGTTCCTTACTCTTCCATCGCATGCTAAAGATTCCGCTTGACAGGTTGAATGTCAATGGAGGATCGATCGCTCTCGGACATCCTATTGGCGCTTCCGGAGCCAGGATTGTGGTGACATTGATTCACGCCTTGCAGGAACGGAATCTGACCCTAGGCATAGCAGCGCTTTGCCATGGAACAGGAGGCGGCACAGCGATCGCGATCGAAAAAGTATAAAGGAGAATTGATGATGGTATCTTTGGGACTGGAAGATAAAGTTATTGTTGTTACTGGCGGTAATCGAGGAATAGGAGCTGCGATTGTTACCTTACTACAAGAACTGGGAGCAAAAGTCGCCTACACCGACATCCAGATCGATGAAGACAAAAGTGGAGCCTTAGCTATCCAGGCGGACGTTACCGACCTAGCATCTATGGAAAGTGCCGCTACTCAAATAGAAGAGAAATTGGGGCCCGTTTACGGAATAGTTGCTAATGCTGGAATTACTCGCGATAACTTTTTTACCAAACTGACCCCGGAAGACTGGGATGCAGTCATCAACGTTAATTTAAAAGGTGTCAACTACACTATCAAACCTTTTATTTCCGGCATGTACGAGCGGGGAGAAGGTTCGGTTGTCTGTATCAGTTCGATTTCAGGAGAACGGGGTAATGTGGGACAAGTGAACTACGCTGCTACCAAAGCTGCTGTAATTGGCCTGGTCAAAGCTCTGGCCAGAGAAACCGCTCGCTATGGCGTACGGGTAAATGCCGTAGCACCAGGCTTTATTGATACAGAAATGACCAGGGTAATCCCAGATAAAGTCAAAGAAAAAATTATTGCGGAAATTCCTTTCCGTCGCTTTGGCAAGCCGGAAGAAATTGCTTGGGCAGTAGCATTTCTCCTATCACCTGTTGCTAGCAGCTATATTACGGGTGAAGTGCTGCGAGTCAATGGTGCTCATCACACTTAGTGC
>JANZYY010000193.1 GCA_026419705.1 Fischerella sp. | reverse complement strand
GAATAGCAGTGTATGCCCAATAGTTACTTGGCACATCGTAAAATCTAACTGCCTGACGCTTTGGTGATTTATTAAATGCTTTGCGAATCATGGCAGCAAATTGAGCGCGTGTAACTGCTTCTTCTGGGCGGAAGCTACCATCTGGAAATCCAGCGATGACGCCACGCTGGGAAAGTTCTTGAATGAATGGTGCTGCCCAATAGTTAGATGAAACATCATAAAAAGTAGTTTGGGCAAAAGAAGGTGTAGGTGTAGTAACTAGAGGTGCGATCGCACCTGCTGTAATGCCTAATACCATGAATGCAGCACATCCAGATTGCCAACGGATTTGATTAAACATTGATCGACCCCTCTCAAATTTTCGTGTTTTTCTATTAATTAATAAGAGTTTGTTTGAATTAACAATGTTCCAATCAAGCTGAATTTTAAATGTTTTTAGTGATGCATTTACACTGCAAAATGCAATTATTTGGCTAATAGTTCTTTAGCCAAATAATCAATTTTTCCCTTTTTTTTACTAGACGCAACATCTAAAAAAATAGTTGCTGAAAAAAAACAAATATTTACGTATTTACTAAAAAACAGTATTTAAGTACTCCAAACTATTCTCAGTATAAGCCAGCGCCTGGATTTGACAGTGTAAGATTGTCGTTTATCTGCTTTTATCTGGGTTATAATGTTGTTCTAGTGGCTCGCAGCCAGAGAGGCACAGCAACATTTAGAGTCAGTTATGCTGTAATTAAGGATACTTGGTGCTTGACGTAGCGCGACAAGATTTTGGCTAAAAATTTAAGCGATCGCATATGTTAATTGCAGAGCGATCGCTTAAATATAGTCTGTTCTATTTATTTAAATACAGAGAAGGGGTTCCCTTTCTAGAAACCCCTCAGAAAATCGCAGTGGTGCTGTGGGAAGATCATGATATAAGTCACGATTTAAATTCAATTTAGTCTAGAAGCGGTTTACAACTAAATTAGAGTCCAAAGTCACATCCAAATCTGTTTGAGGATTAATCACAACAACTTCTACTTCTTTTTTCCGAAGTAGGACACTTGCCAAAGCACCAGCAGCAGCACCACCTATAGGTTCTAGAGCTTCAATTTTTTTATTACCTGTAATCAAAGAAATTAAAGTAGCAGCACCAGCACCAATAGCTGCATCTGTTAAGATTGTGCCAGTGCTAGCTCCTTTCCTGATAGTTTCTTTTGTAGTTACAACTCGAGAAGTCCCATTAATAGGCTGACGTCTATTTTTGCTAAAAACTAATTCTTCTGCTACAAACTGAGAACCTTTTTCACCATTTTGGTCTGTTGCAGGTCTTAATTTACCTTCAATTTTAGTTCCTGCCGGAATTAGGATATTTCCACTTGAGTCTACAATATTCTGTGCAACTTCCAATGTTAGGGATGTAGTTTCGTCAGGAGTAACAATAACTTTCTCTTTTTCATAAGTAACAGGAATTGTTACTCCTGCAGGAATTGAAACTGTTCTTGATTGGCTAATCGATCGGTTTGGTTGACCAGTAAAAATAGCCGGTCTTTGTGCAGTAGCAACAGGAGCAAATATTGGCACAATTGCACTTGTTGACATTATCATTGCCAAGAATGCAGTTGTTCCAGTTTTCCAACTAAGCAAGCGAGTCATAAACATCCTTTTGTTTCTTTGTAAAGTATAATGACGTGAAACTACAGAGATTGTTTCAAACTTTTTCGAACTCTCCATCGGCCTATTCTCATGGTTAAAGTCTGTCTTTCGCAGGAAGTATTTAGTTGTTCTTCAAGTTTTTTATACTGCTAATTTGCATCGATGAATAGTCACAACAGATATATATCGACGCAAAATTATTTGAATTTGTTCCTGGTTATTTCGATATTACTTATGTCTGCAAACTTATGCCTATGAAAGCGGATTATTATTTGTATTGTAATATTAGTTGCTGGTAAACAGGTATTTTTTATATCTTTTCACATCTTGCACACTTATACAATAGACCGGAGGCAGAGTCGTCAAACTCTCGTTACTACCCTTCAACATGGCAGGTAAGAACTAGCAGCTCCTGGCTCTGATTAGTCCCAGTTTCATCTTGTCTTTTACAAGGAGAAAGCGGGGAATGTTGCCAAAGTTTAATTTTTTTGCTCTCAGGGCAAAACCGCGATCGCCTGCTCTCATCCACTAGTCTTAAGCCAGAAATTTCCTGACTACCCGCTTTTATCCTTCTTACCCTCCTCCTCTCTAATCAAAGAATTTGTCCGATTTCCCCATCAAAAAAAGTTTGTTATTTGTTGTCTTAACAGGCTTGACAACTTCTTGTCTCTCCCGTCTAGTCTACTATCTGGTTGCCAAAGTCAATAAGATGGATGAGGAATAAAAGCTGTTTGTGTTGACCTGAGTTTAATTTTTATACGCTAATAGTAAAAAAGGGTCACTTAACAAGAAAAAATTACTCAATCTATTGTTAACAATTGTAAAATTAAGGTCTTAAAGACTAGAAACATGATTTTTAGCTAGCTAAACTAGCAAACAGAGTATCTGTGCTGCAACTAATTAAAAAAAGTGTGGTTCTCTAGACTAGATGATCCCCGTACAACTGACTCTGAAAAATTTCCTCAGTTACCGTGATGCAACTTTAGATTTTCGCGGATTGCATACGGCATGTATTTGTGGTGCTAACGGCGCTGGTAAATCTTCTTTATTAGAGGCGATCACCTGGGCAATTTGGGGAAAAAGTAGAGCCACATCTGAAGATGATGCTATCCATACTGGCTCGAAAGAAGTTCGGGTAGATTTCATTTTCAAAACTAGTCAGCAGCAAACTTATCGAGTTATTCGGACTCGCACCCGTGGTGGTAGTAGTGTTTTGGAATTTCAAATCGAAACACCAACTGGGTTTCGTTCACTGACTGGTAAAGGGTTAAGAGCAACGCAGGATTTGATTTTACAGCACATTAAGCTGGATTATGATACCTTTATTAATTCTGCCTATCTGCGTCAAGGTCGTGCAGACGAATTTATGCTCAAGGGTCCCAGCGAGCGGAAAGAGATATTAGCAGAATTATTAAAACTGAATCAATACGATGATTTAGAAGAACGGGCAAAAGATTTATCACGTCAGTTTAAAGCACGAGCAGAAGAGTTAGAGCGCTCTTTGGAGTTGATGAAAACTCAACTGCAACAGAAAGAGGCGATCGCATTCCAAAGAGTTACCCTAGAAAACGAACTTAACCAACTCCAACAGGTACAAGCTTTTGAAAATATCCAATTACAAAGTTTGCAAGTTGTTCAGCACCAGCGGCAAAATTGGGAAGAGCAACTGACTTTTGTGAGACAGCAATACCAAAATCTGACTCAAGATTGCGATCGCCTCGAACAAGAGTGTGGAGCAGTTAAAACCCAGCTATCAGTCCTAGAAGAATTATTAAGCCAAGAAAACGAAATCAAAGCCGGATACAATCAATACCAAAATTTGCAAGCTCAAGAAGAAGCATCGAGTGCCAAATTTGAAGAATATACCCGCGCCCAAGCAAGTCGTCAACAAAAGCAACAGCAACTCACCAAACAAATTAACGAGATCGAACGGCAGTTGCAACAAACGCAAGCCCAATTAGAAGCCTTGCAACAGCAAGAGGCAGAAATTCAGCAAACTCTGAACAAGTCAGGGGAAGTAGAGACAGCTTTAGCACAATTGGCGGCGGCGCGTCAGCGTGTAGCTCAACTAGATGAACTGCAAATGCAAGTAGCTCCTCTGTTGCAGCAACGAGCTGCTTTACAAAGCCAAATAGTTCGGGCGCAGGCGGGGTTAGTAGCACGACTGGAACAATTAGAAGCAACTGCAAACCAATTGCAATACCAGCAGCAACACCAACCGCAACTACAACAAGCGGTGATGGAAGTGGCAATACAGATTGAGGAGTTGGAGAAAAAGCGGGTATATCTGCAACGAGTTCAAGAGAAAGGACAGGAACGGCGTAACTTTATCGAACGGCTGCAAGCTCATCAACGGGATTATGAAAGATTGCTGGGAGAATTAGAGCAAAAAATCCAAATGCTCCAAACTCCTAATGCCATTTGCCCATTATGCGAACGTCCTTTAGATGAGCATCACTGGAATCGAGTTGTAGAAAAAACCAAATCCGAGTACAAAGATACAGAAGGGCAATTGTGGGTAGTCCGAGAACAAATGGCTGTCTCAGACAAAGAAATTCAAGTACTCAGGCAGGAATATCGAGAAATATCCAAGCAGTTGTCTTATTACGATACTTTACGCGAACAAAGAGGACAATTAGCAGCAAAATTACAGGCGACAACTGATGTCGAGCAACAGCTACAACAAATTAGTGCCCAAAAGCAACAACTAGAGCGATCGCTACAACTCGGTGAGTATGCACCAGACGAACAAGCTGAACTCAAACAGCTAGAGGAATACCTGCAACAACTCAATTACAATGAACAAGACCATGCCCTTGCTCGCAGCGAAGTGGAACGCTGGCGTTGGGCAGAAATTAAACAAGGGCAGATCAAAGACGCCGCCAAGAGACAAGCGCAAATAGCAGCTCGTAAACCAGAACTACAGACACAGATTGTCCAATTGCAAACGCAAATAACACAAGAAGCAACAGAATCTGAGTGTGCCAAACAAATCGCCGCTCTAGATCGTTATATTGCTGAAATTGGCTATGATACAGAGCAACATAACAACCTCCGCATGGCTTTACGGAAAGCCCAAGCTTGGCAGTTACGCTATCAACAACTATTGGTGGCGCAGCAGCAGTATCCGCAACTCAAAAATAGGGTTCAAGAATTAGAGATATCTTTGCAAGCGAGATGGACTGAACGGCAAAGACTCAAAAGCCAAATTGAAAGTATTGTCCGCCAGCTCGAAGACACAGCCAACCCCATCGCCCAAATTCAAACTTTAGAGCAGCAATTGGTAACCCGGCGACGAGAACTCGATGAAAAGATTACGCAGTTGGGGCGTTTGGAGCAGATGGCGCATCAACTGGAGGTGCTGCAAAATCAGTACCAGCAACAGCAGCAACAACTGCAAGAAACCAAACGGCAACAGCGAGTCTATCAGGAATTAGCACAGGCATTTGGTAAAAATGGCATCCAAACACTGATGATAGAAAATGTCTTGCCCCAGCTGGAAGCCGAGACAAATCAACTGCTTTCGCGTCTCAGCGCCAATCAGTTGCATGTACAATTTGTGACACAAAAAGCCGGACGCAACGGGAAATCGACGAAGAAAAATACCAAACTGATTGATACCTTAGATATTCTGATTGCCGATGCTAGAGGTACGAGAGCTTATGAAACCTATTCTGGTGGGGAAGCGTTTAGAATTAACTTTGCGATTCGTTTAGCCCTGGCGAAATTATTAGCACAAAGGGCAGGAGCAGCATTGCAGATGCTGATTGTAGATGAAGGCTTCGGTACGCAAGATGCCGAAGGATGCGATCGCCTGATTGCGGCAATTAATGCGATCGCCCCTGATTTTGCCTGCATTCTCACTGTCACCCATATGCCTCACCTGAAAGAAGCCTTTCAAGCCCGTATTGAAGTCAGTAAAACTCAACAAGGTTCGCAGTTACGTTTGTTGATTTAAGCAGAAATATTGTATCCGTTGGAAAATAATATTATACAAAGTTGCGTTTAGTCCTAAAGACTGATGGGGTAATAGTCTGATATTTTGAAATAATCACTACAGGAGAAGTGCCGAAAGTTGAGATAACGGTGCTAAGGAAATCAAAATGTCAGAAAATTTCAGAAGCAGAGTTGTCACCCAAGGAGTGCAGCGATCGCCCAATCGTGCCATGTTGCGTGCCGTTGGTTTTCAAGATCGAGATTTCACCAAACCAATTGTTGGCATTGCTAACAGTTACAGTACTATCACCCCTTGTAATATGGGGATTGACAAACTGGCACACAGAGCAGAAATTGGCATCAAGAACGCCTCAGCAATGCCGCAAATATTCGGCACAATTACAATTAGCGATGGCATTTCCATGGGAACCGAGGGGATGAAATACTCCTTGGTATCGCGAGAAGTCATAGCCGACTCAATTGAAACTGTTTGCAACGGGCAAAGTATGGATGGAGTGCTGGCGATAGGCGGTTGCGATAAAAATATGCCAGGCGCAATGATTGCGATCGCCCGCATGAATATCCCCGCCATCTTTGTTTATGGTGGTACGATTAAACCCGGCCACTACAACGGACGCGACTTAACTGTTGTCAGTTGTTTTGAAGCTGTAGGTGAATACAGTGCTGGAAAAATCGACGAAAATGAGTTATTAGAAGTTGAGCGACATGCGTGTCCTGGGGCTGGTTCCTGCGGAGGAATGTACACAGCTAACACCATGTCTAGTGCATTTGAAGCACTGGGAATGAGTTTGCCCTATTCTTCAACAATGGCAGCAGAAGACGAAGAAAAAGCCGACAGCACGGAAAAATCGGCATTTGTTTTAGTAGAAGCGATTCGCAAGCAAATATTACCCCGTCAGATTATCACTCGCAAATCTATCGAAAATGCAATTTCTGTAATTATGGCGGTGGGCGGGTCCACAAATGCCGTACTGCATTTTTTGGCGATCGCCCGTGCTGCTGGTGTAGAACTAAACCTCGATGACTTTGAAGCCATCCGGGAGCGCGTTCCAGTTTTGTGTGATTTGAAACCTAGTGGCAAATATGTAGCTACAGATTTACATCAAGCTGGTGGTATTCCCCAAGTGATGAAAATGCTACTTGTACATGATTTACTGCACGGAGATTGCTTAACCATCACTGGTAAAACTATTGCTGAAGTTTTGGCAGACGTACCCAATGAACCGTCACCCAACCAAGATGTGATTCGACCTTGGGTCAATCCGGTGTATCCCCAAGGACATTTAGCTATCCTCAAAGGTAATCTTGCCACAGAAGGAGCAGTAGCAAAAATTACTGGCATTAAGGTTCCTAAAATTACCGGACCAGCACGAGTTTTTGAATCAGAGGAATCTTGCCTGGAGGCGATTCTGGCAAAGAAAATCAACAGGGGTGATGTGATTGTCATTCGCTACGAAGGCCCCAAGGGCGGTCCCGGTATGCGGGAAATGCTGGCTCCCACCTCAGCAATTATCGGTGCTGGTTTAGGTGATTCTGTGGGCTTAATCACCGATGGACGTTTCTCTGGCGGTACTTACGGTATGGTAGTCGGACACGTTGCACCAGAAGCAGCGGTAGGCGGTGCGATCGCTCTAGTAGAAGAAGGCGATACCATCACTATTGATGCTCATGCTCGTTTATTGCACCTGCACGTATCCGATCAAGAATTAGCTCATCGTCGCGATCGCTGGCAACCCCGTCCACCTCGTTACACTACTGGTGTGCTGGCTAAGTACGCCAAATTAGTATCTTCCAGCAGTCTTGGTGCAGTTACTGATTTGGATTTATTTTAGTTAAGAGGCTAATGGTTAGTGGTTAGTGAGCATGGGGCAAAGGGCATAGGAAAAATCATTACTTCAATTTCCAATTCACTTCGTCCCTATGCTCCTCGACCCTTGCTTCAGGTCAGCGAGCGGGAATGGATAACTGATGAAACCGACTTATGTGAGCGATTCCAGCTCCTGATTCGATTTTATACCAATTCTTAAAAATAGAACTACACATAGTTCGTAGTGAGTATTTAAGTACTCACTACCAACCAAGAACATTTGTAGTCATTTTTTGGAGAAACAGTATTAGAGATCGCTCTTATGGATAAGAAATACCATTAATTTGCTTTGCACCCGTATATGGGCTGGGAAATTGTTGAGGTAAATAATTATACTGCGTTATCGCCCCTGGCTGTTGCGATGCTAAAGAATTGCCAAAGCTGCTACTTTCCCCTGAATTGCTGGGGATGGCAATACTCTGACTGGGAGTTTGGATATGGTTGGGTACAGCAAGAGTAATAGGTGCTACCGCAGATGTGGGTGACTGAAAGCTGGCTGTTGCCTGAGTATCACTTAGATTAGTAGAAATATTGGGAAATTGGTTAGGAATATTAGTGGAGCGGGAAGCTAAACTTTGATTCGGGATAGAATTGGTCAAATCTTGTGACAAGTTGGTCACTATTGCCTGAGTATCACCTATTCCGTTTCTTACCGGAGCGATCGCTTCTCCATTTAGCCCTGTATTGGACAGCGTTGAAGTTATGCCATTCCCAATGGACAAACTTTGGTTTGTCGATTGATTGAGTGCTGTTTGCAGGGGACTAACTACAACAGTACTTTGAGTAGAGTTGATTTGATCGGTTAATCCCATCCCCACATTAGTTGGAGTTTGTACTGGATTTATTTGAGCAGACAATGGCGCTAGACTATTTATTCCTAAAAATTTACTCTCACTTGAAAAATCTTTTAATTGCAATAAATTTTCTGCTTGCACTACAAACGGATTTTCTAGCTTTGCTCTCGATGCAGAATCAATTTTCTTCAAGCTATTTAAATAAGCTTCAGTAGCTGCTGTCTGCTGTTTGCTGACATCGTCTAAAAGAACTTTGCTGTTGTTTGCTTGGGTGTCTTTGGAATTGCTTGCCTTTGAGGGGACAGTTCCGCGCTCGAAGTCATAAAATAGGACCGGCAAGTTATCAATGTCCGCAGCAATAGCTTGATCTTCTGCTGACAAAGAAGATTTTGCGGGCTTGTTTGCAGTAAGTTGGTTGTTTTGTCCGAAATTAAATAAATCTGGATGTGTCCAGTGTTCTTTAATTACCAGTCCTACCGCAGATAAAAAAATTGCTGTTCCCCAAAAACCAGGTTGCGTTATATTCCATAACCTGGCTTTGAGATAGCGTAAGTAGGCGGGAGGGTAACGACGACCTGGCATGGGTAATTCCTGTCTCTTATACACATCT
>JANZYY010000192.1 GCA_026419705.1 Fischerella sp. | reverse complement strand
AGATGTGTATAAGAGACAGATCCTGGCAGGCGTAACCAATCATCTACAGTTGCTTGATTGGCGTCTATACGGATACCCAAGGATGCAGCGATCGCTATTTCCTCGACTGATTGGAGTCGGTAATAGGGATCTTTGAGCAGTTTGGAGCGTAGTTTTTGAAGTCTAGGGTTGAGTGTAAATGGCAGCCTGTTTTGGTTCATGGCACTTTTAAGGTTGTGGCTTGTTATTTGTTGTTTGTTGTTTTTTCTAGACAACCACCAACTATCAACTACCAACAAATCAAGAAATTTGGTCGAGTAATTGACGGCGTTTTTGCTCAAATTCATACTCAGAAATCAGTCCATCCTGACGCAGAGCATCTAATTCACGCAAAGCATCAGCGATCGCTCCAACTTGACTTGCTCCTTGCACGGAACTAACCACTGACTTCTTGCCCTGATTAAAGTTCCGATCAAAGGTTTCTTCATCTTGAGCTAAATACCAAACACCCTCTATAGCGCTAGCTACCTTGGGAATCGGCGTCCAAGAAAGCAATAAGTACAAAAGACCCCACAGAGGCTGTCCCAAATAAAACTTATGTAAACCTGAGATTGTCAGCGTGCCAGCAAACGCTAAAATCGCGGCAACACTCCGGCTTTTTCGCTTAGTTAACATTTTCCGAGCAACCTACCATTACCACATTTCTGACGGCAAGACAGCCATAGTAGCAAAGGACATTTATAAAATCAGCATTGCTGCTGTCAAACTTTCAACTTTTGAATATATTCTATTAATTTAAGTATGATGCTAATAGCCAAATCTGGTGACTATTAGCTTTTCACTTTGTCATGCCAGTTGCTATGACGGAGCAAAACTAGAGACTCCGAGTCCGGATAACTGTCAAGTGTTGATATCTCGGTAGAAAACCGTACTTTAACCGAAGTTCGTTTCCTATGTCAGTTACCTAGACTAAAATAAAGCTAAAGACATAAGTTTAAAATAAAAGTGAGCTACTGAGCATCGGTACTCATCTGATATACAAGCAACATGGGATTCTTTGACTCTGAGATTGTTCAGCAAGAAGCGAAACAGCTGTTTGAAGATTATCAAGCACTGATCAAGCTTGGCAGTAGTTACGGCAAGTTTGATCGCGAAGGTAAAAAGCTGTTTATCGAGCAAATGGAAGCAATGATGGAGCGCTATCGCATCTTTATGAAGCGATTCGAGCTATCGGATGATTTTATGGCGCAAATGACTATCCAGCAGTTGAAAACTCAGCTTGGTCAGTTTGGCGTCACACCACAACAAATGTTCGATCAAATGCAACTCACTCTAGAGCGCATGAAGGCAGAATTAGAAAAACAGCCTTAGAGACCAGGGTTTAGGAGCTAGGGACTAGAAAGACATAATTTTAAAATCAAAACTCTAAATTTAAAATCCTAGTTCTTAAGTTTCATAACCTGATTCATCATTCCCTAGTTCCTAATCCCTAATTTCTAATTCCTCTACTTCTACTTTTTGGGGCGAGGAAACTGAGAAAGAGGCTTGAAGTTTTCTACAGGTTGGTCCTTGAGCGCCCTGATCATAAAATCGCGCCAGATGGGAGCAACCATAACACCACCTGTCGCACCGCGAGCCAATTGCCTGTTGTCGTCTCTGCCCACCCAAACAGCAGTTGTGAGTTGGGGTACAGTACCGACGAACCAAATATCTTTTTCTGAAGAAGTAGTTCCTGTTTTACCGGCGGCTGGGCGACCAATAGCAGCGTTTTTACCAGTACCATCAGTAATAACAGATCGCATAGTGTCGATAATTGCAGCTGCGGCCCAAGGCTCTAAAACTAGCTGGGGTTTGGGAGTATTGTCTAGCAACACATTACCGCTACTATCAGTTACACGAGCAATTACCGTTGTCGGTGACTGCCAACCATAATTAGCAAAGGTAGCATAAGCGCCTGCCATTTCTAAAGGCGTTACACCAATGGCACCAAGAGGCAAAGAAGTCACTGGTTCCATCGGACTCATGATTCCTAAAGTGCGGCAAGTCTCGACAACTTTATTCATGCCTATAGCCTTGCCAATCTTAATCACGGGGACATTACGAGACAACTTCAAAGCAGTACGAATTGACATTGAGCCGCCATAACTACCATCGTAGTTTTTTGGGCTATACCAGCCGCTACCATCCCGGTAGCTAACTGGAGTATCGTAAACAGTTGTTTCTGGACCGTACTTACCAGTGGCAAAAGCTGTATAGTAAACAAAAGGTTTAAAAGCAGAGCCTGGTTGACGATAAGCTTGAGTAGCGCGGTTGAATTCGCTAGTTTTGGAGTCCACACCACCGACTAATGCTTTTACATAATGCGTGCGGGGATCAATTGCCACAAGGGCAATTTGATTTTTAGATAACCCTTGAGCGAGAAGTCTTTTATGCCATTTACTAACAATCTCCTCTGCCATTGCTTGAAACTTGGCATCAACTGTAGTTTGTACCCGCATCCCGCCTTTGAGCAGCGCCTCGCGACCAAATTTTTTCGCTAACTCTTGGGAGACAGCGTTGGTGATATAAGGCAAGGCGCTACCCTGGAAAGACCTAATTCTACCGAGTTTAATTTTTTGTTGCAGGGCATCGTCATACTCTTTTTGGGTGATCCAACCTAAAGAGAGCATCCGTCCCAAAACTTCTTTCTGTTGAGATTTGGCCTTTTCCATGCTGATAAAAGGACTGTATTGTTCTGGGGCTTGGATCAAACCCGCCATCATTGCTGACTCAGCTAAGGTTAAATATTCGGCCGACTTGTTAAAGTAACTGCGCGCTGCGGTTTGTACACCATAGTTATTGTGACCCCAATACACCTGATTGAGGTACATTTCCAAAATTTGGTCTTTGGTGAGTATTTGTTCTAGGCGAATTGCCAATACCGCTTCTGCTATTTTACGTGTAAACTCACGCCTCTGAGACAAAAACAGGTTTTTTACCAGCTGCATGGTAATCGTGGAACCACCCTCACGCACTCCACCTGCGAGCCAGTTGGTAATCACAGCACGCCCCACGCCTTTGGGGTTAATACCGTGGTGATAGTAAAAGTCGCTATCCTCGCTTGCTAGCACTGCTCGCTTGAGTTCTGGAGAGATTTTATCTAGGGGTACCACTTCGCGGTTGGCTTCACCGTGGATACTTGCTAACAACTTACCCTTAATGTCATAAATGTAAGTAGTTTCTGAAGGGAAAAAGTTGCGTAGCTGCCTAACATCGGGCAAATTGCGGAAACTAATGGCTAAGCCAACCAGTCCTCCCGCTACAATAGAACTCGCCAGCATGGTAATTGATAGGAGAGTGGCGCCAGCTACCTGACCGACTCCTTTTAAAAATTCAACGCCAGATGAAGGGCTATTTTGTGATTGCTTATCTTCATAAATGCTAGACGACACGGCGTTCTTACTTCCTCACTTGTAAATATAACTATAATTTCTTTGGCGCAGTAAGGCGATTAATTTTTTGCAATTATATTTAGTTTGGCAGATCAAACAGCGGAAACATTGCTTGTGACTATAACTTACTTAACTTCTACAGTGCAAAGCATCGATCGCATTCAACATCCTATTAGTATGGCGCAGAATTTTTCTTGGTTACGTCGTGGCGTCGTCGAAATTTTTCCACAACCAACTGACTCGGACAGTGAAACTGAAAGTTTAGAACAGCGCTTGGCGACAACCGACCGACCTTTAAGGATCAAGTATGGAATTGACCCTACAGGTGCGGAAATTCATCTTGGTCATACTATACCAATGCGAAAGCTGCGAGCTTTTCAAGATGCTGGTCATACAGCAGTGCTAATTATTGGTGATTTTACGGCACGTATAGGCGATCCTAGTGGTAAATCTGAAGTGCGTCGTCAACTGAGCCAACAAGAAGTAGAGAAAAATGCCCAGACGTACCTTGAACAAGTACGGCCTATATTGGATTTTGACACACCTGGAAGATTAGAGGTAAAGTACAACTCCCAATGGCTCTCCAAGCTGGATTTAGAAAAAATTTTGGAGTTACTCTCAACCATGACGGTAGGACAGATGCTAGCCAAAGAAGGATTTGCAGAACGTTATAAAAAAGAGAATCCAATTTTTCTACATGAGTTCCTTTATCCTTTGATGCAAGGCTTTGATTCTGTAGCAGTCGAAGCAGATGTAGAACTAGGTGGTACTGACCAGAAATTTAATATCGCAGTTGGGCGAGATTTGCAGCGCCATTTTGGACAAAAACCTCAGTTTGGAGTGTTGCTGCCGATTTTGATTGGCATTGATGGCGTGCAAAAAATGTCTAAATCTTTAGGTAATTATGTGGGATTATTAGAACATCCTACTCAGAAGTATCAAAAATTACAAGGAGTGCCCGACCATTTGCTAGAACAGTATTTTGAATTGCTAACAGATTTACCGTTGGAAAAACTGCCAGATAATCCACGCGATCGCCAAAAATTGCTCGCACGAGAAATAGTCCGGCAATATCACGGAAATGAAGCTGTCAAAAACATCGAAGCAGGTGATGTACCCGAATTTTCTCTATCTAGAGTAGAATTTCCAGCAAAATTATCCTACATTCTCAATGTCAGTGGCTTGTGTAAAAGCAGTGGGGAAGGAAAGCGGAAAATCCAAGAGGGTGGCGTGCGGCTAGATGGCGATCGCATCACCGATGTCGATACTTCTTTCCAGACACCTGGTGAATTATATGGACGAGTTTTGCAACTGGGGAAAAATAAGTTTGTTCGACTTGTAGAGTAATTGGGAATGGTTAGTGGATAGTGGTTAGTGGATAGTGGTCAAAGAACAACTAACTACTAACTACTAACAACTAACTACTAACTACCACAAGGTTACAACCAAAAATGAACAAGAATGACAAAATTATTGTGCCTTTAGATGTAGCGGATGAGGCAGATGCGATCGCCCTGATTGAACAGCTGCCACAAGTCAGCTTTTGGAAAGTTGGTTTAGAGTTGTTTACCAGTACCGGGCCGAAGATTCTCCAAGAGTTAAAATCCCGGCAAAAGCGGATTTTCCTGGATTTGAAGTTTCACGATATCCCTAACACCGTAGCTGGTGCCTGCCGTGTAGCAGCACGTTATGGTGTTGATTTGCTGACTATTCATGTTACAGCTGGCAGAGATGCCCTGAAAGCGGCAAAGTCGGCAGTACAAACAGGAGCAGCACAAGCGGGCGTACAACCACCAAAGCTAATTGCGATTACACTGTTAACTAGTATTTCTTCCCGACAGCTGGCGTTTGATTTAAGGATTCCTCTAGAATTGCCAGAGTATGCTTTAGAAATGGCACTGATGGCGCAAGAAAGTGGGTTAGATGGAGCAGTTTGTTCGCCCCAAGAGGTAGGACAGTTACGGGACAGTTGCGGGAGTGACTTTGTGTTAGTTTGTCCGGGAGTGCGTCCTACTTGGGCAGACAAAGCAGATCAAAAGCGATCGCTTACTCCAGCACAAGCACTGCAAGCAGGAGCAAATTATCTGGTGATCGGACGCCCTATTACTGCGGCTGCTGAACCTGAGTTAGCCTGGAAAAAAATTTGCGATGAGTTAGCAGCGGTAACATGAACTCCACAGCTAGGAGGAAAAAATATGGCTTGTGGCTGGTAGCTTGTGGCTTCTGGTTTTTGATCTCAAATTGGCTTGATTACCAAGCATTCGCCCAGAACCTTACTCCTTCTAACCCCTCGCCAATAGCGCAGGGGAATAATAAAGACAGGGTGAGGTCTGTTTGTTTAGAACAAGACATAGAAACATTAACTACGCAACTTTTGCGGGATTTACCTAGTTACGCCAATCGGATTATTCAACGTGCCCGCCGCCTCAGAAGGTCAACCGACGTTTACAGCTATGTTTTAGTGGCAGGAAGACCGGAGTTTACACCGCTACCTCTAAATCCAAGTGAAGATACTGATGCAGAATCAAAAAATGCTTCCAAAGATGTTGAACAAGTGTTTTTTACTACTTTAGAGCGGCAGTATGTCGGTGAAAAAGCCGTAGAATTACAACAATTTCATTGGCTGTTTTTAACAAAAGCCAAGAGTGGTTGGTGGATGGTGACAATGTTTTCTCAAACTGGTTCCTACCCAAAAAACAATCCTCCAACACCACCGCGAGACAGCAGTAACGGTGTTGTTGCCCAAGGAATTAGGATGTGGTTAAGAGATTGTCGTGCTGGAAGTGTGCGATTTGGGAATTGAAAAATCAGGCCTTGCAGATATTAGGTATGAAAACCAAGACACCAAAAAATGAATTATGAATTTATTAATTATAAATTATTCGATTCAAACCAATCGCATTCATCATTCCACATTTTTCTCTTCATTTACTAGCACTAACCGCCCCTCCTTATATGCCTGCCGTAGAGCGATCGCTTCTGCTACGATTTTTTGGGCACTCAACCCTTCTGAGTCTATCATCTTTTGCAGAATTACCCCTGTCTGCTCATCTTCAGAATGAATGGGTGGGATTTGGCAGTACCTTCCTCCATTCTTGGTTCGCCGCCAAATACTCGGTTTTTCAGGTTTTGATCGTTTGGGAGTACGCTGTTGTTTGACTAGAGAACGCACAGCTTCTTGGGTAATGATATTTAAGTCCAGTAGTGTATCTATTACTGGCTTGTATTTATTACTATTATTTGCTAACAAATATACAGTCAGGGGCTCAATTTTTGCTAAATCTTGAGGCGAAAACTTACTAAATGCCGCAGCAATCTTGAGATATTTTTTTTCCTCGCCCTTCCAGCCCTGGTCAGCAAGTAGCTTTTTGTACTGCTTGGGTGAGAGCTTTTGTTTTTGGTCGGCTAACCAAAAGGCGTGATGTACAATTGCCTTGGTAGCATCAGCAAGCGAAAACCAGGAAATATACTCTGATAAAGCAATTGCTTTAGAGTCAACTTGGGTTGCAATGACATTCTGCACTTGTCCGATCATAGTTTTGAGCTTATAAGACTTCCCTGTATGCACAACAAATTCATTGCCTTTCGTCAAGAGTAAATGACAAAAGCAATTCCACTAATAAAGTTGGTAGAAGGTAGAAGTTTGAAAATAAAGTTGCTAACTAGAACAATTGTACTATTAAAGAAAAAAGAAAAATCCCAAATCATACCCAAAATTTGGGGATAACGATCAAATATTTATACATAGGCTAGTCCCGCATCTGTCTTGTCTGTATATTTTTGCGTTGGCAGGCTTGCCAGGAAGCGCGATCGCCGAAAGATGTTTTGCTTGAATTACTTAAGTATATTAACTGAGATGATTGTCGTAATAATAGCTAATTTTTTTGTTATAAATTAACTTTTAAACTACAAGATCTTTACCTAATTGAGTTTTTATATTTTGTAGACTGTGTTTTTAGCGATACATATCTGTGCTTAACCAAGGTGCGCCATGGAATAATCTCTGGTCAGATTTTTTAGCTCTTCTTGCTCAGTAGGGAATTTGTGCTTCTCGGCTCGCACAACCAAAATACTACGTGTGCGATCGCAGCAAGCAAAACGTGGAAAACTCAACCTCAGAACTGATGGAGGCAATAATAATGAAAAATGCAATTAAAAAACTTTTGTTTGGTGCTTCAATAGCTGTTGGGATAAATGCGACCGCTACTACTCCCGCACACGCTGTATCTTTTAGTTTCAATAATTTGAGTGAAATTAAAACTTACACGGGTGGCTCGAATGGCGTGTTTATTGCTAATGATACAGTAGCTGCGACCGTAGCCCTAACTGACGGGGATGCCTCCTCTAACGTCGAACTTTGGTATAGTACTGAAAATCCTGCTTCTAACGTCGGTTTCACTGCTACTGAAGGAAACTACAGTGCAACTATTAGCAGTGTCACCGCTAGTGATTGGAGTTATTTTGGTTCCCAATGGTTGAGTGACTTGTTGAGTATCTACACACCATTTCAGTCAGTGTGGAATGGTTTTTCAGACAATACTAAATCATTAGTAACGAGTTATTTTCCTTTACTGGGAATGGGAGACCCTAATATTGGTAGCTTCCAGTTTGGTCAAGATGGTGGTATTGAACTGAAATTGGTGGGTCACTTGGATGTAAAGACTAAACTATCAACTTTAATTTCCACTTCACTCACCGAGAAGTGGGATGAAATGAAAGCACAATTTCCAACTGTAACAGGTCTGCCAACCCTTTCACAAGTTAATGGTTTGATTTCACAACTTCAAACACAGCTTTCACTAGCTACAACTCCAGTAGCAGTGAAGAAACAACTATCAAGTAAAATAGACCAACTGACAAAGCTAAAAGACCTGCTCAGCCTGCAAGCTACAGTAAATGCATACCAAGGTGAGATCGCAGCAAGTGAAATTGCCAAGGTTGTAACTGGTGATAAGATTTATTATGCCTACAGCTTTAGCCCCACCACATCTGGAATCACAGCTGCAGACGATGGGGTATCTTACAGTGCTATTTACACTTGGAATACACCTGGATATCAGCCCAAAGTTCCTTCTGTTTATTCCCAATCAGTACCTGAACCCTCACTCGTGCTCGGTCTGTTAGGTTTTATAGGTTTTAGTGGTATGTTTGCTGCACAACGCAAGCTAGAAAAGTACAAGCCTAGTTGAGACAGCAGTTTCAACACAACAAATTCACAACAGGAGCAGTTAGCTCCTTTTTTTTTGGCACTGATAGTATCACTCGAAAAAACTCTAATTTTCTTTACCAGGTTCAACTTCTCGATTTTTGCGGCTGCTCATACTTTTGAGCTTAGCATAATGGCGGATCCTTTTTTCTACACCTCAGTCACCCTGCCATTTATAAATTTATAGCTTATCCTGGTGGAATCTCCTAGGAGGTTGTTGGAAAAGTGGTTAGCTATGATTTTCAGTACTGATAGATTTCCTTTTCCCTTCGAAAGGGGCGAAATCAAAT
>JANZYY010000018.1 GCA_026419705.1 Fischerella sp. | reverse complement strand
CGTACAGTCTGAGCACCACGGGCTGGAATTGTAAATTTGGAGGGGGTGAAGATAATCCACTGCGATAAAGATTGCTCATCAGCAGGAACTTCTTGGAGTTTATTGTCCTCGCTCATCACCCATGACCGCACAACGGCCTTGACTTCAACGGGTTTAGAAGAAAGGTTCAAAACGCGAATTGCTTGGGAGCGCGTTTTGCCATTAATTTCCTGTTCAATCCTATAGGGGCTAACGCCAATATTAATTGCTGCAGCGGGAGGTATCCCTAGAGCAAGTACCCCGATTAAACTTAAGGCTATTTTTCTATAATTTGGTAACATTTGGATAGAAATTTTCACTTCCACACACACCACGCAGAAAACTATTATCGATTCACTGTTACCGTCAGTTCACCAGCATATGCACCTGCTGATTGGGCAGTCGAGAGATCCATTTTTAATCTCACCCCTCCCTGTACCAGAACTGTATTGGTATTTTGATCGCGGGCAATCTCCAAGATGGGTAATGGTTCTAGGACAATTGAAACTCCAGAACCAGAATGCTGTTCTCTGCTAAACTGATTAGCTTGTCCACTCTCTGACTTGAATTCATAAGTAGCACGCAAAGAGGCAACTTGATCTGTGGGAACCCACATCTGCCACAAAGCCGGAAATTCTCTGGTAATCACCGCATTCAACTGAGGAGGAGTCAGCAAATCTTGTTCGTTTGCAACTGACTCAGTTGTGGCTGCGGGTGAAATTTCTGATGGAGCCAGGGGAGGAATAATTAATTTTTGCGGGGTTGATAGCTGGTAAATCTCTGTAGGCTTTGGATTTGTAAACAGCGATTGTGCTAAAGTACGAGACTGCGGCCATGCCAAAAGTGCTGCGACTATACTCAAGTGGGCAATCCAGTGGCAGTGGCGGCTAATTATTTCAGTCAGTAACATTTGGTTTAATTTGGCATCTTGCACTTGCAAAGCTTGGTAATATGAAGAATCTCTCCACCTCTGACGAGCAATTAGCAGAGGCGGGAGGAGAGTTTGCTTTCTATAGAAGATGTTCAGCCAACTCCCCTTTCCCATTACAGGAGAAATGAGGATTGAGAGCTAGTAAAAGCCTGAGTATTTAAGGAGCAGAGGCTGTGATTGTAATAGCGCCGCCTGTGTAATTACCCGATGTAGCCGCATTGGTCAGGTCGAATATGAAGTCAACCCCTCCAACGATAGTAGGATTGATTAAGCCTTGGGGAGTTAAGGCTGATTTGTCTGATAGAGTATCATCAATCGTCATTGCTATAGTAGATAGTCCATTTGAAGGATTAGCAATCTCTTCAACATCAACATTAACCCCACCAGGACGTGGGCTGTTAGACCAGACTGCGTATACATTGTTGATTGTTCTTGTGGCTGCTGTTGCGTCGGTAAATGCTGGAGTGGTAGTGTCAAGAGTACTGCTGGGAGTATCATCTGCTGTACCAGCTTGATCGGAGCCATAGAAACCAGACCCATTTGCTGTTAATGAACCATTTCCCAAATCTGTGGGAGTAAGAGTCACATTAATATTACTGACAGTCCGCAAGTAAAGAATTTCGGGTACGCTGACGCTGACACCGACGCTAGCAGGTGTACCGGTAATCTGAGCTTGGGCGGGGGCTGCAACAATGGCACTACCTACAGCGGCGGCAATAGCGAAAATTTTGTTCTTCATAAATGAAAATTGCTCCTCAATGTGTTTTTGTCAATGTTTTTATCTTTCTTGTTTAGTTCTGGTTTTTCACTTCAGCAAGCAAATTGCCCAAGAATTTTTCCATAACTCAATCTGCAATCAACAAATCCGTGTATGATTTCTATCTGGTTTTAAAACATCACCTCCTTTCTAAAACACCCACAATTCTGTTCCGTTTGTCCCGTCTGTGGCAGTGAAGAACAGCTTGTTACCAACTACAGTCAACTGAGCAGGGTTAGCATTGCCCGTTGCATTGATGGTGCTAACCCTACTCGTACCTAAAGCTGTGCCGTTACTGCTCCACAATTCCCTGCGATTATTTGCATCTGAAGCGGCAAAATACAGGGTGCCGTTAAAATTGACGAGACTATCGGGATAACTGTTGTTAGGATCTGCACCAGTCCAAATATCTTTAACTAAGTACGTACCTGTATCAGTACCGTCACTCCTCCACAGTTCCAACCCAGTTGCAGAGTCCGGTGTCGTGAAGTAAAGGATATTGCCAACAGCAGCCAAATTTGACGGACCAAAACCGATATTCGGCGCAACTGCAAGGTTGGACTTCACCCGCACCGTTCCTGCAGCAGTACCATTACTCTTCCACAGTTCTTGTTGGAAGTCGCCATTGCTATCGGTGACAAAAAACAGGGTAGTGCCAACAGCAGTCAGATAAGTTGGTCCAAGCGCGCTATTCAGGTTGGTGAGGCTAATGGTTCCGGCTGTAGTACCATCACTCTTCCATAACTCAACTCCATTAGTGCCATCATCAGCAGTAAAGTAAAGGCTGCTGCCAACAACAGTGAGATTGCCAGGAGATGAGCTAAGTCCGCCTATTTGGATATCCTTAACAAGAGTTGTCCCTGCTGCTGTACCGTTGCTTGACCACAATTCCGTGCCATTTGTGGCGTCAGTGGCTGCAAAATAGAGTTTGCCGTTAAAAGCAGTCAGCCTGGTTGGGTTAGAACCGGTAGCACCAGAGTAAATATCTTTGACAAAGCTAACTGTTGCGGTTGTGTCGTCATATACCCACAGTTCTGTACCGTTTGTGCCGTCATTGGCAGTGAAGAACAGCTTGCTACCAACTACTGTGAGGTTGCTTGGGTTAGAACTACCAGCCCCAGGATTAATGTTACTGACCATCTGCGCTGTGGTGCCATTGTATACCCACAGTTCCGTACCATTTGTGCCGTCATTGGCAGTGAAGAACAGCTTGCTGCTACCAAAAACCGTGAGATTGTCTGGGTTAAAACCGCTAGGATTAACAGTGGTGAGGCGTTGGGTGCCAGCACCGGTACCGTCACTCTTCCACAGTTGATTGCCGTTGGTGCCATCGTTGGCAGTAAAGTAAAGGGTGCTACCCAGTGCTGTGAGATTATCAGGGTTAGAACTGCCTGCACCTGGAGAAATTTGCAAAATTTGGGGCTGAGGTGTAGCAGAGACACTTAAATTGTAGAAAGTGTTGCCGCTCCATTGAAAAACCCGAATATAATAAGTGCCTGCATTCAGGTTTATGGTGAGATTTTCATCTATGGGACCATCCTGCCAAGGATACGAAATTATACCACCACTACTGTTTAGCAATTGCATATCAGCATCTGCACTCATGCCACTGAGTGTGACGTTTAAGAGACTGTACTTGCTGAGATTGAAAACGTAGTAGTCGTTAGTATCGATATCCCCAACAAAATCGTTAAAGCTTTGGGAACCGTTAAGTGTACCAATATTTCTAGCTGTAAGCCGCGTGTTTGGAGCTTGATCTGGGGGAATGGTCGTAGCAGAGACACTCAGATTGTAGCTAGTTGACGCACCAGAACTAGGGAAAACTCTGATATAGTATGTACCTGCATTCAAGCTGCGGTTGATTGAGTCAATCGCTGTGCCAGTTCTGCTAGAACTGGATATTACTGTCCCACTACTGTTGAGTAGTTGGACATCAGCATTTGCTGTTGCAGGTGTTAAATTTAGGTTAATGAGAGCGCTTGAGCTTAAATCAAAGCGGTAATAGTCATTAGGATCGCGGTTATTGACAAAGTCTGTGAAATTAGAAGGAGTCGAGGTTAAAGTGTTGATATTGCGAGCCAGCGCCTGCGAGTTCCCCGCATAGTCTGGCGGATCAAACACAAGGTTTAGATTATAGTTTGTAGCACTACCGACGCCAGGAAAAACTCGGATGTAATATATGCCACTGGAGAGATTACGAGTTATGGACTCTGGAGTAGTGCCTGATTGCTTGGAACTCGCAATCACTGTTGTTGCAGAGCTATCAAGCAGTTCTACATCTGCATTGTTTCCTAGACCATCAAGCGTTAGGTATAGGTTGGCGGTTTCGGTGAGATTGAATTTGTAATAATCATTAGTATCCTGGGCAGCACCGACATTGCTAACAAAATCAATGGTACTGTAGGGGCTGCTGAGTGTGTTGAAACTACCAAGATCTAGTGCAGCTGCTGGTGTGTTGCCAGCCAAATCCGTAGGAATGGTGTTGGCTGATAGACTGAGATTGTAATTAGTAGTAGGGACACTACTGCCAGACACGTAAACCCGGGCGTAGTATGTGCCTGGATTTAAGGTTGTGGTGATCAGTTCAGATGAAGTTCCCGATTTGAAGGAAGTTAGAAGAGTCTGACCACTACTATTTTGCAGGAGTAAATCTGCATTGCTAGTTAAACCGTCTAAACTGAGGGTAACTGTACTAGCGCTGCTTCCACCAATAAGGAATTTATATAAATCGACTGTATCAGAGCCACCAATAGTGTCCTGAAAAATACTCTGGGTGCTAGTGAGCGCACCACCAATATATGAACTAGTGTCTAAAGCTGTTGCTAAGGTGTTGCCTGGATCTGAAAATCCTGAATAGGTTGGCATACTTATCTATTGATTCCTATCAAAATTGACTCTACTAAATCTTTAAAATGGCAGTACTACCGGATTGGCTGATTAAAAAACTTATTGAAATAATGCTTATAACAGATTTGATCGGGCAGCTAAGGCGGACAGTCGATCTCTACTCACATCTAATCAGCCTTGCTATATTTGCTTGAACTATTTAGGAAACGATCGTCTTAGCTAAAAGCCAAAGTCAGTTTTACTTGAGTAGTAGATGCCAAGGTTGAACCTGTTGCAAGAGTTTGCAGGTTTCAGCTTGTTGACTAAGCTTGTTCGTCTCCATAACTTATATCTTGAATCTTGGCACCGTGGGAAAAAATTTGCTGTAGAGAACATCCCGATAACAGTGGTAATGACAATTAAAATCTGCTTGGCTTTGGCAAATTTCCTCTCCAAATAGCAACAACCAGAATATAGCTTTTCTGTCTAAAAGGTTACTTCAGTAATATTATGGAATTTGTATATCGACCATACATGACCCTTTAAGTGCAAATACGGTTGCAATAAATAAAAAAAGTAACTTTTATTGCGATAATTTCACTCAACAAAAAGTTTGTGGAACAAGCCATATCTAAGCTAAGTGCAAGTTGTGAACAAGATATGAATAGGAGATGGATTTGCTGTGAAAAGATATATTTATGTTTCAAACTACTCGTCGCCGTCTTGCTATCTGGTACACAGCTGTAACTGCGGTGCTGCTACTGCTATTTGCTATTGGCGTATATTTATATGTCCGCAATACTTTAATTGAGCGGGTTGATGATACTTTAAATCATGTAGTGGAAGTCGTAGAGCGTTCTTTGGTGATTGAACCAGTCAACTCTGATACTGGGCGATCGCGTATTAATGTGGAAGCTAGTTTTCGCAACAATGCAGATACTGTAGAAGATGACCACATTGACTTAGAGTGGTTTAGTCCGACTGGAGAGTTACTTTGGTCTACTTTATCAGAACCACTGGATATTCCCATTCATGTTAATCGCACTGGTGAGACTGTGCATGTGGCGAGACAGAGAGATGGGGAGAATTCTTCGCTGCTTCTGCGTCAGGTAACTGAACGAGTGGAAGTAGGAAAGCAGGTATTGGGATATCTGCGCGTGAGTCATCCTTGGTTTGAGGTGACAAAACCGAGCCGGCAGTTAATTTTTGATTTAGCACTGGGTACTGGGTTGATGGTGCTTTCGGTGGGTGCGAGTGGTTGGTTCCTTTCTGGTAAAGCGATGGAACCTGTGCGCGAGTCATATCAACGTCTCAAGCAGTTTACTGCTGATGCTTCTCACGAACTCAGAAGTCCCATTGCTTTGATTCAAACTAATGTACAAGTTGCACTTGCCGATTTGGAGTCAGCAGAGGTAGAAGGTACTACTCTTGAGCACTATCGGCAACAACTGAAGGTAGTAGAAAGACTAACGCAGCGCTTGGGTAAGTTAGTTAATGATTTGCTGTTTCTAGCACGCCAAGATAGCGGTATCAGCGAAGAAAGCTTTTCTGCTTGTCCTGTGGATGCTTTGCTGATGGAAGTGGTGGAAGAACAACAACTTTTAGCTGCAGAAAAAGGCATTACCCTTACCTTTAACTTAGTCGATCCTCCTGCTAGCGAAACTAACCCCGAAATTTTGGAGAATTGGTTCACACTGATAGGTAACTGGGATCAACTGGTGCGGTTGTTTACCAATTTGATTGGTAATGCTTTGCAGTACACGACCTCATCGGGACAGGTAAATGTCGAGTTGGTGCGGATAGAAGGAAACAATCGGGTTTCAGGACTGCGTTATGGTAGTCCCCAGTTACAAGTAAAAATTCGTGATACTGGCATTGGTATTCCCGCAGAAGCACTACCACGTTTGTTTGACCGCTTTTACCGGGTAGATCCGGCGCGTACCCATACAAATAGCAAGACAGCAATAGAAAATAATACTGGTTCGGGGTTGGGATTAGCGATCGCTCTAGCTATTGTCGAAAACCATCACGGTCAAATTCAAGTTGAAAGTACTGTCGGTATAGGCACTACTGTCACTGTTACTTTACCAACAACTCTTGAGAGTTAATTCTTTACTCTATTGATGTTTCCTGTGGCAGATTTTAGCGTGTTTCTTATGGCAGATGGAAAACAGTAATTGTACTTATTAATTTGATAGTAGTAGTGCTTGATGAAGTGAGTGACTAATTCTAACTCAATATGGTCTGCTTGAGGCTTTGATCCTACCTAACACCTCTTGAAAAGGGGGATTTAGGGCGATCTTCAAGAATCAAGTTTTGCTAACTGAACTGTATTGAATTATAACTCTAGTAGTTTGATATTACTACTTCTAAAAAACTGGCTCATTAGTTTACAAACTGCTAGCTTTATATAGGTCAAAATCGCTTCATCTATAAGAACTGGAGGGTTGAATGCAAACAGAAATCAGAGAAAAAGATAGACCATTTCTAGAAAAGGTGATGGTTCAAGCTGGTTTGTCAGATATCTATGATGCCAGGGATTTAACAGAAGTAGTGTTTCGTGTGATGCGCGATCTAATGACCACAGAAGCTGCGGATCGCGTCGCGGAAGAATTACACAAACCTGTTGAAGTAAACGACGATCAAAAGCTGCAAGAAATAGCAGACTTGTGGAAAGATACGAACCCGATTGTGGGCTTTTTGAGTCGAGTTCGTCCACCTTGGCAAGGTCCTGGTATCTTTAAGATTGATTCCGACCGCTTTTTATTCCGAGTAGCGAATGAAGGTGGTATGCCACCCAATGTAGACCGCGAACAAGTGGTGAAAGCAGTGTTTTCTGCTACTAAAGATGAATTGTCTCCCGAAAGAATTGAGGAGATTGCTAGCTGGTTGCCTGATAAAGTTCGCCAGCTTTGGGAGGAAGCTTAAACTAGTACGGCATTTTATGTCAGCGATTTAGAGAGTTAGGAATGATTTTTATTCTTAACTCTTAAATTTTTATAACCGATGATGTGTTTGAATACTACCTGAGTTAGATAAAAATCTAACAAATTGAGAGTATTTACCCGTCTCTAGTTAGAGGAAGCAAAAAATCAAAAATTGTTATTTATTAAATAATACTCTTACATCTATATATAAAAAGAATTAACTAATAGATTGATTATTCCTAGTGTTTGGAAGCCAGAGGTAAAAATGAATAAAATATTTTACGCATCTACTAAATTACTAGCTGCTGTTTGCGGTGGGTTAATGATTGGTGTATCTGCAATTCCGCAAGTGGTAATGGCACAGCAGCAGCCTACCACCTCTCTTTCCAAAGTTAACCCCTGCCCCGGTATTTTCTACGAAGAACCACATAATAATAGAGTATTGGTTCCAGAAGGATGTCCACCCAATGCTTTTACCCAACGACAGATAACACAAGGAATTTCTCCGCGTGAGACTGTTCCTGGTACTCCGTCAGTGACTGTAATTCAACCACCTTTACCAGAAAAACAGTTTGACCCAGTCGCTACGATTACACCAAGCAATGGCAGGGTAGATGTGAGGCTCAAAAATAACACCAATGCAGCGATCGCCTATCAAGCAATTGGGCATACTGGACAACGTGTTCTTCCAGGTAGACAAGAAGTTGTACTGCAAGATTTACCAGTAGCAGTTACTATCACTGCTGTTCGTCAAGATGGTGGGTTCTTGAGGATCACTCCAATATCCTCTGAGTCAGGATTATTAGAACTGGCTTTGGATGAAACCACGGAATTTAGAAACAGTCAAACCGCTATTAGAATTCAGCAAGATGGTCAAGTCTATTTGAACTAAATACAGCTTTGCGTAAAAGTGTAGTAGTCTGCCACAAGGATTTTAACAAGCTAAGGGAGTTTGTAGTAAGCACTAAGCGTGCTTAAATGAGGGCTAAAGCCCTCACTACAAACAGGGCTAAAGCCCCCACTACAAACAGGGCTAAAGCCCCCACTACAAACAGGGCTAAAGCCCCCACTACAAACAGGGCTAAAGCCCTCACTACAAACGTGGTGGACTAGTAGTGATTAATGCTCCAAGGCGCGGACTCTTGGTGCTAGAATTTCGGCATTAACTTATGCAATGTTTTACTAAGTTACAAGGAAAGGTTTGCGATCGCCTCAATTTGAAAGAATAAAGAAATCGATAATTCTGCTTGATTGGAGAAGTCAGGAATCTTGTTTTTCGGTCAATCTATCTTTCGATAACTCTCGGGAAAAGCGATTTATATCTGACGAGAGAAGTTTGATTAAAAAAATATAAATATATTGTTTATGTAATTGGATTCACTAAATTTGAAAGAAAAACCATGAGCATTGAAAAAAGAGTAGAAGCAACCGCTAAAAATATCGAAGGTAAAGTTCAAGAAATAGTGGGCGAGGTAACTGGCAATCCGCAAGATAAGGCAGAGGGTCAAGCAAAGCAAGCAGAAGCAAATCTTCGCCATACAGTTGAGAATATCAAAGACGATGTGAAAAAATCGCTAGAGTAGCTTGAAGTGGAAAATTAAATTATGAGATCCCCGATTTCTGGTGAAAGTCGGGGATCTGTCTTTTTAAGTTAAACAATTCAATATTGAAAACTCCACCTCATCATCTCAGTGGAGTTTTTGATTATTGGCTGGGAATCATAAATAAAGGTTTACTCCGATCGCATCGGCTCTAACCATATATCTTTGATTGCATCCTCTATACAGTGCTGCGCCGAGTTATTAAACCCCAGATAAAAATCGCAATTATTGCTCCAATGATCGCAACAATTAAACCAGGAATACTGAAACCAGCTCCAGTGATTACTAAGTTCCCTGTTTGTATCAAATTATATAAGCTTCCACCGATTAAGGAACCTATGATACCCAGAATAATTGTTGCTATAATTCCGCCTCCTTGTTCACCTGGGTAGATAGCTTTAGCAATAGCCCCAGCGATTAGACCCAGAACTATCCATGCAATCAGATTGATCATAATTTCAATCCTCTACCGTCTTTTATTACTAATCCTATAACTAATATAACAATTGCCAATTATAATTTCTTCTATCAAAGGTTGAATAAAATATTATCTCCCAAGAGATAATAATTATTATGAATAAATTTAAATCAAGCTACTACTATCAATTATCACAGTACCTATTAATACCAATTCCCTTTAACAGTGAAACATATGTAGATTGATCGAACCGGCTATAGAGAATCATCTGTATCAAACATTGAGAGAAATGGTATAAGATAATATTGCTAGTTATTATTTACCGAGTTGAGATATGTTTGTTTTACTAAAAATTTACACTTCTCCTCAAAGAAATGTTGCAAAAATTAATTTTGCTCAAAAATAATCTTTGATACCATTTCACAGAATTCTTAATGCAAATCTTCTACACCAAGTGCTACAACTTTTGGAACCACGGCAACGGCGCTGAAAGTTCGCAAACAAGAGAATCCCTCCAGCCGCGCCCCTTGTTTCCCTTGTCCTCCTTGTCTGTTTAGTCGCCAGTTGAACAAACACCAAAGTATTGACAGTATTACCAAACTTAGAGATGCGAAACTAGCCAGTTCGATCGCCTGCAGCCTCAGCATCTCTAGCCATAGTGATACTTAGTGTCTTTGTGTCTTAGTGGTTAATAAGATTTCTTTTTGAACCACATAGACGCCAGTGCAGGGTAGACACAAGCATGCCAAGATTCTTAACTGGCACATGTTTCTGCTTTTCCCCGATCTGGCACATATGGCTTTTCTACACCTTGTGCAAGATATTCAGCTAGCTGAGATTCGATTTGGTCGCGGACGATTTGGCGATATTCCAGAAAATGCTCGATGTGAGCGCAGGTGGCGAGGTAATGCTCTACAACACCAGGATTATGTTTGAGGATACTGAATAAATGATGCCAAAACTGCCAACGAGTTTGGCGTTTTATCCCTTGTCGCCAAATCACGATCAGTAGCGCTTTCACAACTACCCACTCTGGCATTTTGAAGGGTGCTTTCCACTTTGGCTTACCCATGATTAGGAAACACCTATAGGTGCGTTCCAAATATTTTTGCGGGTCATATAAAGCACAAAAAGCTTCAATATATTCTCTAGCTATGTCTTCCAGGGGACGAGTAGGGATAAAGTTCATCAAGGTGGTTTGATTGATATTACCATCTTTGTTTTCCCGGAGTCGCCCTTCTTTCTTCAAACGATGCCACAGTGCTGTATCTGGTAGTGCTTGTAACATAGCGAAGGTGGTAGAGGGGATTGCTGCTTGTTCAGCAAAGCGAACAATGCGATCGCCTGCGCCTGCTTTTTCGCCATCAAATCCAATGATAAATCCAGCCATTGGGCGCAACCCAGCTTTAATGATGGTTTGCACGGATTCAACCAAACAACTGCGAGTATTTTGAAACTTTTTCGTCAATTGCAGACTTTCTTCATCCGGTGTTTCAATTCCCAAAAACACGGCTGCAAAACCACACTCAACCATTAACTCCATCAATTCTGGATCTTGCGCCAAATCAACTGAAGCCTCCGTGTCAAACCGGAAGGGATAATTATGTTGCTGCATCCAGACTTTTAACTCTTTGAGCAACAACTTGACATTGCGTTTGTTACCAATAAAGTTGTCATCCACTATGAAAACACCCCGCCGCCAACCCAATTCGTAGAGGTAATCTAACTCTGTCAGCAGTTGCGCCGGAGTTTTGGTACGAGGTTTGCGTCCATACAAAACAATAATGTCGCAAAATTCGCACTGGAAGGGACAACCCCGCGAAAATTGCACTGACATCATGTCATAAGCATCAAAATCCAGCAAATCAAAACGGGGTATTGGAGTTGTAGTTACATCTGGTTTTTCTGTGGCGCGGAAAATACCAGATGTTTCACCACGTTGAATTGCTTCGACAAACATTGGCAGGGTGATTTCTCCTTCATCCAGAATGAGAAAATCTGCACCTGCTGCTTTTGGTTCACCGGGTGTGGAAGTAGGATAGGGACCACCCACAGCAACTAACTTACCGCGTTTTTTCGCTTCTCGAATTTGGTCAAGTAAATCTTGTTTTTGCACTATCATCGCAGAGAAAATAACCAAGTCTGCCCACGCCCACTCTGCTTCTGTAACTGGGCGAATATTGCGATCGACTAACTTAAATTCCCATTTTTGGGGTAAAATCGCTGCTACTGTTACTAATCCCAGGGGTGGAAGCAATACTTTCCGATTGACTAATGCTAATATTTTTTCGTATGACCAAAAGGTTTTGGGAAATACAGGATAGACGAGTAAAATTCGCATATTATTTCCATTCTCCTCACACTTTGAGTTTTATCTCACCAACACTTCAGTTTTAAGTGTAATTAAATTTTTATGGCATTAGTTTGCATTTTAAGATTTCTCTAAACAGAGGTGAAATCCTTAACACCACTAATTCGCAACACATCGCTGATAGTGGTACAGTAATTCTGTAAACCAAAACTGCCAGGATTGACGGCATTTTCATAAGTAAAATGCCGATAGTTCATACAAAATCTATCCCAAGCTGCCATTTGAATGCGAAACAAAACTATTAATAAATTAGCTAACGATAAAGATAGAGGGATGCGAAAATAAATCTTTTTGCCAAGATAGGCGCACACTTCTTCTACTGCTTGGTTAACAGTCAATTGTGCCTGACCTAAAACTAATTGTCTTGATTCACCTTCTTTTGGGGGATGATCTATTAAATGTCGCACAACTGTGGCAATATCTCGTGCATGGATAAAGTGAAAACTACCGTCTGCTTGAAAAAAACGAATTAAATCTATATATTTTGTAACTTCAAGAATGCCGGATGTAAGGTGTGAATAAGGTTTATTGCTGTCGCCACCCAAGACTAGCGTGGGGAAAACTTTGGTCACTTTCGGTGCGATCGCTAATTTCCCGATTCTCTGCAAGCAATCATATTTTGAACGAATGTAGTCTGTACCGAGTTCCCCTGCTTCCTTGAGTGGTTGGTTCTTGTTGTTTAAAACACTTGCAGTCGAAAAGTAAATTACCTGTTCGCAGGTAACTGGATCTAAATAATTCAGTAATTCTATGGTTTTAACTACATTAATATCAAAAGTTGCGGCACCACCCCAAGCTGTCGCCGTTAATACCGCAGTATCTATTGTTTTCAGCAAGTCAGCTAAATACCGAATTTCTTGCATATCACCTGGCAATACGGTGACACCAGGGCGGACTTGTGTATCAATTTTTAATTTTTCAGGATTTCTAACTAGTAGATATAACTCGTGCTTTGTCTCCTGAATTAAAGCTTCACTGATATAGTGACCAATACATCCACTTGCACCGGTCACTAAAATGCGTTTTTGGTTCATAACTATAGTTAATGGTTAGTGGTTAATGGTTAGTGGTTAGCGGTTGGTGGTTAGTGGTTAGCGGTTAACAACTATCTACTAACTACTAACTACCAACAACCAACAACCAACTACTAACAACTAACAGCCTTGAGTTGCTTGGCTGTTTCAAAGAAGAAAGCTACATTTTCTTCTGGGGTTTCTGGGAGAACACCATGGCCGAGATTGAGGATGTGACCCCAATTACCAGCTTTGCGAACCGTGTCGATAATGCGATCGCGGATAAACTCTTTGGAACCAAAAAGTACGCCAGGGTCAAGATTTCCTTGCACTTTCACGTGCTTGCCCAATCTTGCTCTTGCATCTGCCATATCTACTGTCCAGTCTACAGTGATGACATCTGCACCCGATTTTGCCATTCTTTCTAACAAACCTGCGCTACCGCTAACTAAGAGAATTAGTGGTGTATCTGGATGGGTTTGTTTGACTTGCTGGAAAACTCGCTGTTGATAAGGCAGAGCAAAGGTTTCATAATCTTGGGGGCTTAACTGACCTGCCCAAGAATCAAACATTTGTACAACTTGAGCGCCACAGTCAATTTGATAGCGTACATAGGTAGCGATCGCATCTGCAAGTTTGCCTAAAAATTGATGCAGTATCGTTGGATCTGAGAATGCCATGCTTTTAATCATGGCATAGCTTTTAGAACCTTTCCCTTCCACAGCATAAGCTGCTAGCGTCCACGGCGCACCTACAAACCCCAACACTGTTGATTTGTTGCCAACTTCTTGGCGCAGTGCTTGCAAAATGGTTTTGATAAATGGCAAAGACTCTTCTGGATCTAGAGGATGCAGGTTATCAACTTGTTCCTGAGTACGGATGGGAGAGTGAATAATTGGTCCCTTACCTTCAGCAATATCCATGTCGATGCCCAGACCAGGCAGCGGCGTCACAATATCAGAAAATAGAATCACGCCATCTGGTTGAAAGGCCCTCCACGGCTGTAAAGAAATTTCGATCGCTACTTCTGGTATTTCTGAGCGATCGCGAAACGAAGGGTATTTCTCCCTTAAATCTCGATAAGCCTTCATATATCGTCCTGCTTGGCGCATCATCCATACTGGGGGACGAGCTACAATTTCACCACGAGCTGCCCTGAGAAGAAGGGGTTCATGAGAGGAAATACCCATTTAACAGTTCATCCTAAACACTTTATTTATGTCATTGTTTAGCTTATCATCCAGAGTTTGGCCTTTTTCGGGGGAAGTACCTTAGTCGTCTCAACCTGGTAAGGATCTGAGAAGAATGCAAGATGTCAGGAAACCAGTTTTTGAGAAGTCTATATTTTTCTTACGAGAGCTTGTATTTTATTTATCTTAATCTTATTTCATCCTTTAGCTTTTATACTTAAATCCTTTGAAGCTGAATTGCGATGCCAACCGACTCCAACACACCTTCCGTGGAAGTTTACATTTCTAGCACTAGTAAAGTACTGAGGTTATTGATACCGCGAGCGCAGCGACGCAATTTTTTTATTCGCTTTACTCTCATGACTGTTGTCGGATGGGTTGTAGGTGGAATTGCCAGTATCGCCATCGAAAGAACTCTCTTGCAAGCACTCCCAGCAGTTGTTCTTCAACAGCAACCTCTATGGTTCTGGTTTGTAAAATTTTTCAGTAGTATTGTTTTTGCAGTGATTTTTGCTGCCGATCAAGCACTAATTCTGCGTCAATATCTATCTGCAAGATTGTGGCTGCTTGCGACTAGTGCAGGTTGGTTGATTGCTAATAGTGTTTCGAGAGGATGGATTAACCACATCTCATCCATAGCTATATCGTTAAATAAATCTTTATCCTTTGAAGAGATGGTTTTTTTTGGAGTTTTGTCAACCATCTCATATATTGCGTCTGGAATTTGGTTGGGGTTTTCGCAATGGTTGGTATTGCGGCAAAATACAGTAGGTGCTTGGTGGTGGAGTTTTCTACCTTCCATTTCCCATTTCTGTATCAGTGTTTTGGTGTGGTTGCTTTCCTTGTTGCAAAACCTGATTCCACAAGCAAACCGCGCTCAGGCATTATATTTGAGTGAACAAGGATTGACGGCTATTATTTTAGGAGTTATCCCAGCCATTGGCTTTTGTAGCTTGAAAAGCTACTCTCGTCGCGCTACCACACAAAGGTAGTGGTAGTAAATTCAGGTGAAAAAATATGGATAAAATTGATTCTTTAGAAATTACAGTTACTCCACCGCTTGCTGAAAAACAACCCCAGGTCTTGGAGTTGCATGGCGACAAGCGGATTGACAACTACTTTTGGATGCGCGATCGCGATAATCCAAAAGTAATAGCGTATCTAGAAGCAGAAAATGCTTACACCAAAGCAATGATGGAGCATACGGAAGGTTTGCAAAAGCAGCTTTATGAAGAAATGCTAGCTCGGATTAAAGAAACAGACCTTTCCGTACCGTATCGTAAAGATGAATATTACTATTATTCCCGGACTGAACAAGGTAAAGCTTATCCAATTTACTGTCGCAAAAAAGGTAGTCTCGATGCTCCTGAAGAAGTGCTGCTAGACCAAAATCAGTTATCTCAGGGGTATGAATTTTTCAGCATTGGAGTGTTGCAAGTCAGTCCCAATCACCAAGTTTTAGCTTATTCTGTGGATACTAGTGGTTCCGAAAGATATACGTTATATTTTTTGGACTTAAATACACGTCAATTGTATCCAGAAAGTATCCCTGATACTTATTTTTCTTTAGCGTGGGGTAATGATAATCAGACTGTATTTTATACGAAACTAGATGCTACTAACCGCCCCTTTCAGCTATTTAGGCATACTTTAAACACATCTGTTGATGAAGATGTTCTCATTTATCATGAGCCAGATGATATTTACTATTTAACAGTTGGCAAAACTCGCAGCCAAGCATATATATTGATGCATTTGAGTAGTAAAATTACATCAGAAGTTCATTATTTAGACGCTAATCATCCTCAGGGAAATTTTCAAATAATCCAGCCGCGTACAACAGGTATAGAATATGATGTTGACCATCACAGCGATTATTTTTATATAGTCACTAATGAAGAAGCTATTAACTTTAAACTGATGAAAACCCTAGTAGCTTCACCAGGTAAAGAAAATTGGCAGACTGTAATTCCTCATCGCGAAGATGTGATGCTATCAGGTATTAGCCTGTTTGCCAACCACCTGGTGATTTACGAAAGAAAGGATGGACTACCAGTCGCAAGGGTACAAAACTTGACCACCCATCAAGAACATAACATTTCCTTTCCCGAACCGACCTATTCATTTTTTGAAGGCAGTAATCCAGAATTTCACACTACTACTTTACGGATACACTATACATCTTTAATCACGCCGCCATCAGTATTCGATTACGATATGGAAACGTTAGAGCGTGAGTTGAAAAAAGAAACAGAAGTTCTGGGAGGGTACGATAGAACCCAGTATCAAAGTGAAAAGTTGATGGCTCCGGCCCCTGACGGTACGCAAATTCCCATATCTATTGTTTACAAAAAGGGTATCAAAAAAGACGGCAAAAATCCTTTGTATTTGACCGGATATGGTGCTTATGGAGCAAGTTACCCAGCATCATTTTCATCAAATCGACTTTCGCTGTTAGACCGTGGAATCATATTTGCGATCGCCCATGTTCGCGGCGGTGGAGAAATGGGGCGCAAGTGGTATGAAGACGGCAAATTTTTGCACAAAAAGAACACCTTTACAGACTTTATTGCCTGTGCAGAATATTTAATTGCCGAAGGGTGGACAACAAGCAACGCGATCGCGATTTCTGGCGGAAGTGCAGGCGGTTTATTAGTGGGAGCAGTTATGAACATGCGTCCCGACTTATTTAAAGTAGTAGTTGCCGATGTTCCCTTTGTGGACGTAGTTACAACTATACTTGATACTTCCTTACCCCTATCAGCAATGGAACGTGAAGAATGGGGTAATCCCAACGAGAAAGTTTATTACGACTACATCAAGTCTTACTCACCCTACGATAACGTCGAGGCGAAAGATTATCCAGATATTCTCATTACGGCTGGCTTGAATGACGCTCGTGTCAAATACTGGGAACCTGCCAAATGGACAGCGAAACTGCGAGAACTCAAGACAGATAACAACATTCTTCTGCTGAAAACCAACATGGGCGCAGGACACAGTGGTGCATCCGGACGTTATGAAAGCCTGAAAGAATTGGCGTTTGAGTATGCCTTTGTTCTGGATCGGTTGGGCTTAACTGCTTGTGAACAAAAGCAGTCATAGGTTGAGCAAGCAACTGGCGCTGTCACATTTAGGCAGCGTCGGAAGCGATCGCGAAAATGCTATAATAAGATTATGGACTCCTACTTGCTAAGAATGAGAGCAAGAATGAAAGCAAAAAAGTTGGGGGTAGAAGCAGCTTCGGCAAATAAAAGCGCTCTTTGATGCTGGTTGTGTAGTGCTATTGCCAGTTGAAATTAAATAATGTGTGTGGTGCGGTTGTTCCTACAAGATGTGAAGAAACAAGGCAGACTAGGGAGAAAGATTACTCGCTAGCCTCAAGCAGGTTTTTTGTGTCTTTGTCTTTGCGCATACCCTGCGGTCAGCCCTACTCTGCGAGGAACTGCGCGCGTCTATGTGGTTCAAATAGTCTAATAAATTTTTACCACCAAGACACTAAGACAGCAAGTAAAATCAACTTTTTTAACTTACCTTGATAGGGCTGATCCAAGTGTCCCCAATCCCTAGTCACTAACCAAAACTTTACACTTCGTGACATCCCCCCATGAATACACCTGATTAGTTCGGTTATCTCGCTACTTTTGGCAACCTTAACAAAGCTTTTTAACGTCACTATAGATGTAGTGAGTGGTGTGAAGGAATTTTGGCTATTTTTCTTGGCAATAAGTACATCTTAGATTATAATAGAAAGATTTGTCTAGACCACTTTACTCTTGAATAAATTTGTCGTAATATTGAATTAAGTAAAACTCATACTGACTTCATATTGAAATTGTCGCCGTCAGCGACTTAAAGAAAGAAAAGAATTCTTGAAGACAAAGAATGTGTGCTTGTAGAGGTTTCAAAATCTAGAGAGGGTAGGGGAACCTATCTGAGAAACTAACCGTCTTGACAGGTTCTAAAAAACTGAAAACTCGCTCTTTTGTGGTAGTTCCCTAATGTCTAGTGATATATGCACCACCTTTCCTAATCCGCCATAACTATTAAGTATTCTTTTGTGTTTGGAGTAGAGGAAAACGCACCAATGCCCACTGTTAACACCGAACTTGAAAATAACAACGCCAAATTCACGGCTGATATGGTGCGAACCTATCTGCGCGAGATTGGTCGTGTACCCTTGCTAACCCGCGAACAAGAGATTGTCTATGGGAAGCAGGTACAGCAAATGATGACACTCTTAGATGCCAAAGAGGCTTTGGCTAAGAAACTGCGCCGCGAACCAAGCATGCAAGAATGGGCTGCTCACGTGAAAAAATCAGAATCTGAGGTGAAGCAGACTGTCCAGCAAGGGAAGCGGGCAAAGCAAAAAATGATTGAAGCGAATTTGCGCTTAGTTGTTGCTATTGCTAAAAAGTACCAGAAGCGAAACATGGAGTTTCTGGATTTGATCCAAGAAGGAACACTTGGATTAGAGCGAGGTGTAGAGAAATTCGACCCGACACGGGGTTATAAATTCTCGACATACGCTTATTGGTGGATCCGCCAAGCAATTACTCGCGCGATCGCCCAGCAAGGTCGTACGATTCGCTTACCTATTCACATCACCGAAAAGCTGAACAAAATCAAAAAAGTGCAGCGAGAACTGGCTCAAAAATTAGGGCGATCGCCATCTCCAGCGGAAATTGCCAAAGAACTGGAATTAGAACCCGCCCAGATTCGCGAGTATCTAAACATGGCGCGTCAGCCAGTTTCTTTGGATGTGAAAGTTGGCGATAACCAAGATACCGAACTGCAAGAAATGCTAGAAGACGAAAGCCCTTCGCCAGAATCTTACATGACTCAGGAATTCTTGCGCCAAGACTTGAATAACCTGCTTGCAGAACTCACGCCTCAACAGCGAGAAGTGTTAGCTCTACGCTTTGGCTTAGAAGATGGAAACGAAATGTCCTTGGCTAAAGTCGGTGAACGCTTAAACCTCAGTCGTGAGCGCGTCCGCCAGTTGGAGCATCAAGCCCTGGCGCATCTGCGTCGCCGCCGCGCCAACGTCAAAGAGTATATAGCTAGCTAATACCGCTCGCTCTTGGCGACGCGCCTCCTGAATTCAGGGGGCGATTTTTTTAGCCATTAGTCATTTGTTGGTGGTTAGTGGTTAGTAGTTTGGGTAAGGGGCAATGGGCAAGGCGCATGGGGCATGGGGCATAGTAAAAATCAGTACTTCAATACCCAATCCCCAATCCCCCTCTGCCCTCTAACTTGATATTCTTGTCGCACAATTGGGTAACTTGTAATAGAATAATAATCTTTAGTGTAGCATTTAGCACAATTAAAAAACAAAATGGAGTCTGTTACAGGTGCTACCCATTTTCAACCGAATACGCAAGAACGACCGCCGGTGATTCTCACTTCCGAGTTGCGAAAAGTTTATCGTACCGGCTTCTTCTTGAATCAAAAAGTCGTATCCCTCAAAAGCTGTTCTTTAACTGTTTACCAGGGAGAAACCTTTGGATTACTTGGACAAAATGGTGCCGGTAAAACAACCCTGTTAAAACTTTTACTGGGTATTATCCGTTCTACTTCTGGGCGAGGATTGTTGTTAGGCAAACCACTTGGCGATCGCGCGATCAAGCAACGGATTGGTTACTTACCGGAAAATCCCTATTTTTACGACTATCTAACTGGCTGGGAATTTTTACAGCTAGCAGCAGGATTATTCCAAATTCCCAAAAGAGTGCAACGTCAACGCATTCCCAAACTGTTGGAATTGGTTGGTTTATCTCAAGCTGATGCTTACAAAAAGCAAATGCGCCGTTACTCTAAAGGTATGCTTCAGCGTGTGGGTATGGCGCAGGCACTGATTAACGATCCAGAAGTGGTATTTTTAGATGAGCCTATGTCCGGTTTAGATCCGATAGGACGCTACCAAATGCGAGAAATTATCCTATCACTCAAAGCCACCGGCAAAACGATTTTTTTCAACAGCCATATTCTCAGTGAAGTTGAGCAAATCTGCGATCGCATAGCTATTCTTGCTCAAGGCGAATTAATTTGTTCTGGTTCCCTTAAAGATCTCCTGGGAACGAAAAATACATATCACGTTCAAGGTCAAGGTGGCGATTGCGAAATCCTCAGAAAATGGCTTCCCAATCTCGAATTTCAGCCTGACGGTTCTTGGCAAGGTGAATTGCAAGGCGATACCTATGATTTTTTTGCCAGTCTTCATCTCATGGGTGGAAAGATTATAACAATGAAACTTTTTCGTCTTTCCCTAGAAGAGTTTTTCATGCAACAAATTCAAAAACAAAAAAGCAAATAGATTATTTCTTACATAACATCAAATTCACAATAATGTGTAAATTTTGCCACAATTATTTTTAGTATTTTCTTGTAATTTCACCGCACAAATTTTAAATTAACTTCACCAAAAATTCAAATTAAGTATATATTTTATCTTCTGAAAAATAAGTTATTTTTGGAAAATAATTAATGTTGGGGAACTTGCATACTTAAGTATAGTCAACAATAAATTGATCAGACGCTGCCTTTACTCGTGGTATTATCAGGTCAATATGCTTAATACAAATTTGTGGAAAATGCTGAGGCTTAGTAGCCAGCCTGTTGTAGGTATAGTATTTTTAACTAATTTCCTTGTCGCTTTTCCAAACTCCAGTTTTGCTCAGGGGCAATCCTTACCTCAAACTTCGCAATTTAGTCCCGTACAACCCGCACCCCAAACAGCGCCGTTTGGTCAAGGACAACCCACACCCCAGGCGACACAACAAATAGATACTGGATACACATTGGGAGGAGGCGATCGCGTCCGTGTAAATGTATTTGAAGTACCTGAGTATACAGGCGAGTATACAGTTCCTCCCGGCGGGGCAATTAACCTACCGTTGATTGGTAGCGTTACAGTACAAGGGCTAACC
>JANZYY010000191.1 GCA_026419705.1 Fischerella sp. | reverse complement strand
GTCCTATAGAGCCGGAATGGGTTAGACATATCTTGCGTCAAACACGAGAAGCTAATGTTGCCTTCTTCTTCAAACAGTGGGGTGGGCATCACTCGAAAGCTGGTGGAAGATTACTGGATGATCGTATTTGGGACGAGATGCCACCTGCTTGGTATCGCCATGTTGATAAATGGCAAAAACAAAAACCTTCTAGGCATCGAAAAGGCGATGGGTTAGAACAGAGATATTTAATCTCTGCTAAATAAAGAGAGGCTAACCATGAGTCGGCTTGGTAGCGAAGGTGAAGATATTATTGGGCGGTGGTCGGAAGAAAAGTTAGATTTACTATCGAAGTACCTTAAAGCTTATTCTGTCATCATGAACGAACAGAAAAAAAGCTGGCTCAGGGCGTACTATTATATTGATGCTTTTGCAGGTTCTGTTAGACCTAGGGCAAAAGAGGATGAGCAACGCTACATTGATGGTTCTCCCTTACGTGCTTTGCAAACAGAACCTCGATTCGACGGCTACTGGTTTGTAGATGTTTCTCCTCGACGAGTAGAGCGTGTTCAACGACTTCGTGAGGAATTTCCAAATCATGTGATTGATGTACGTTAGGGTAATTGTAATGAGGTTCTGCATAACGAGATAGTTCCACAACTGCCCTACTCATCGAAGCAACGAGCATTTGTTTTTCTAGATCCTTATGGTTTGCAAGTGGATTGGGAAACAGTGCAAGAACTTGCAAATACTAGAACTTGCGATATTTTCGTAAACTTCTCGGTCATGGGCGTTACCCGCCTTCTCCCTAGAGATCAAAATCCAGATCCCGAAGTGGTAGAGCAACTGAGTAAGGTTATGGGCAGTACAGACTGGATTACTCAAATTTACCGAGAGCCTCCAGGAATTCAGCTAGATATATTTGGCAATCCAACGGAACCTACATCAAGTCGTGACACAATTCAGGCTGAATGGTTGGCGAGATTGTATACCGAGCAGTTACAATCACTCTTTCCCCATGTTAGCCGCCCTGTACTGATGCGAAACTCAACAAACTCAGTGCTGTATTCGTTATGTTTGGCTAGCCATAATCAGACAGCTATCAAAATTACCAACGAGATCTTTAAAAATTACCAACGAGATCTTTAATCGATACGAAAGGTTGAGAGGTTTAGGAGAATAACTTTGCAACTTCAACCGACAGATTACAACTACATCTCCACCGATCACTCAGCAACATAACTACTTATTATACGGAATTTTTCTTTATATCTCCCTATGACGGGATAAAAAGCCGAAACTTTCTGTATATTTACCCATAAAAGGTGCAAAAGCCGAAACTTTCTATATATCTGCCCAATATCTGCCCATAAAGGGATAAAAAGCCGAATTTTTCCACATAACATCCCATGCTCAATACGACAACCCAAGAGTAAAAATTTTCCTTTGGGTTAGCAATTCCAACTTGGCGATCGCCTCTTCTAATTCATAACTCTTGACTATTGACTTTTGATAACTTTTTCCTGCGGAATAATCTCTGTCACCACCCTATTTTGAGAATTACCGCCACTAACAACTATATTTTCTGTTCGGATATTACCGACAGCTTTTTCACCAGTAAAAGTCATTGGGGGATCGGCTTGCTTATAAACCACATCACCTTGGGCTTCCATCAACTTTTTGTCAAGATACCAAGTTAATGTTTTTGATTTGAGAGACTGGCGTTTTTGCCCAACACCGTTGACATTACCCGTTAAATAAACAGTTTTTTGCGGTATCTTCAATTCACCTTTATTTGCAGTTACTGTCACATTCTCGGCACGATGAAACACGCGCACAGGAGCATTTGTGGTAACAGTTTCTGTGTTCAAGTTCCAACTCATGGAGTTGCTAGCAATCTGCATTGGTGGTTCTAGCAATTCTATTTGGGCATTTTTGGTGATAGTGGCAATTTTCGTTTTCAAGTTAACTTCCGCAGCTTCTCCTTTACCACGGTCAATAATTTGATTATTTTTATAACGGTCAATTTGTACCGGGCGATCGGCAATTAATTTCTCGTCTTTAATCTGCCAAACTAAGTGTTCTGTTCGTACTTGCAATGGTGGATCGGCAGAGTTTGCAACTACGCCCCCAGAAAAATCTATGCGTTGAGTTCGGGTTTTGACTCGTGCTTCTCTTGCTGCTGCTTGTAGTTGTTTGTGAGTACCGTTGAGCTGATTGCGGACTATCAATAAATCTTCTTGAGGACGCCATTCTAATTCATTACCGCGCAACACCACACCATTGCTAGGATCTGTAGCGACTATCTTTCCCTTTAAAAATAATTGCTTACCGTCCTGTTCGATGTCTGCCTGCTCTGCTTGTACTTGGTAAACTATTTTGCCATCTTGGTATAGCTCACCATATGGATTTTCAACCTGACCAATTTGTCTTTCTTGGGTGTATTTTGCCTGTTTCCCCCTAACTTTCCAAATTGGTCGCCCGACTTCATCTGCTTGTTCCAAGGTGACATCAAAGAAAGTTAATTTGCTTTCTGAGTCTTGGGGAGTTTCAACAGGTGATTTATTCAATGTGCGAGTACCCCCGCAAGCACCCAACCAGATTGCTAGGCAAAGGGTCAAAGGTAATAACAGGATAGAGAGGTGGAAAGTTGGGGAAATGAGGCGACTTTTTCTCCCCATCTGACTATCTGGCCATCTCCCCATCTTCTTTAATTGCTGCTTCATTCTGGAATTTCCAAATGCCCCTCAGTATCTCTGGGTTGATCCAAAAAGTCTAGATCTGCCAAAGGTCGATACGGATAGGTTTGGCGTGGAGTTTTTTGGATATCTTCTTTGATGGCTTCTAAGTCTATATAGCGATCGCTCACATTGATTAAGCTGTCGCTGGTCATCGAACGCAAACTCACTACTTCTACTCGCACACCACGATAGCTAACTGAATTCACTGCATATGCGAGATCGCCATCACCACTGACTAATACTGCTGTATCATAAGAATCCACCAAAGCCATCATATCCACGGCTATCTCTACATCTAAGTTAGCTTTTTTTGAGCCATCTGGCAGTTGTACCAAATCTTTTGCTATAACTCTATAACCGTTGCGGCGCATCCAGAGTAAAAAACCCTGTTGCTTCTCGTTTGTCCGGTCCACACCAGTATAAAAGAAAGCACGCAATAGTCTAGAGCCGCCTGTTAATCTACATAGTAACTTTGTATAATCTATTTCGATACCTAATTGTAATGCCGCATAAAATAAATTTGAGCCATCAATAAATATGGCAACACGACCTCGATTCTCCAAGACTTGCTCTGGCGTGAATATCGAGTCGTTTTCCAGATGGTTTAACATTGTTGTCATGCCTCATTTTTTATCAAAGAAATAATTGATACTTGATTTTTGAGATTTGCATAGAAGATACAAGGGCTTACAATCATCCTCAGGGCTAATCAAATCAGCCCCGAAACTGACAAAATCAAAAATTGAAAGAACTGGCTAATGTTATTTAGATGGTTCTATGCGCTTAAAAACCGGATGGGGTTCACCCAATTTTTGTTTATTGGTTAGTACTCCCCATGTACCATGAATGTCAAAGGGAGCAGCAATTGCAGTTTGTGCTTGATTGTTAAAGTCGATGTCAAAGCCCAGTTGCTGGTATATATCGCTACTAATATTCGGAATCACCGGAGACAACAGATAAGCTGCTAACCTCACTGATTCCAAGACAGCGTACAATACTTTTTCTGTTGCTTGTTGCTGCCCTTGCTTAAATAAAGACCAAGGAGCTTGTTCATCAATAAACTTGTTACTGGCGCGCACCAGATTCAGGATTGCCTCGCAGGCTTGATTGAAGGCTAGCGCTTCATAGGCGTTTTTAACTTGTTCCCCTAGACGTAAACCAATTGATTTCAAAGGACTGTCGATCGGAATATCTTCATTTGTAATTGAGGGCACATTGCCAGCGCAGTATTTCTTCACCATGTTCAAAGTACGATTGAGCAAATTTCCTAAGTCGTTTGCCAAATCTGCATTTAGAACTTGGATGAATCTAATTTCATTAAAGTCGCCATCCTTGCCAAATTCGATTTCCTTAAGGAAGTAATAACGAACAGCATCTGCGCCATAGTTTGTGGTAAGTGCCACGGGATCGACGGTATTTCCTAGGCTTTTACCCATCTTCTGACCATCTTTGGTCAAAAAACCGTGTCCAAATACTCGTTCTGGCACAGATAATCCAGCTGACATCAGCATTGCTGGCCAGTAAACTGCATGAAAGCGCAAGATATCCTTACCAATTAAGTGCAAGTTAATCGGCCACCATTTTGCAAGGGCGTTTTCTAAAGTCGGTTCTACATCTTCTTCTAGCAAAGCCGTCACATAACCCAGCAGCGCATCAAACCAGACATAAAGGGTATGGTTTGGGTCGGTTGGCACCGGAAAACCCCACTCTACATTCACTCGTGAAATTGAAAAGTCTTGCAACCCCTGTTTGACAAAATTCAGGACTTCATTGCGACGACTTTCTGGTTGGATAAAATCCGGTCGAGATTGGTAAAGTGCTTCGAGTTGAGTTTGATATTTAGATAAGCGAAAAAAGTAGTTTTGTTCGTCTCGCCACTCAGCCTCTTTGTTAGGGTGAAGTGGACAGCGGTGTCCTTCTAGAAGTTCTCGTTCTTCTTTGAATTCTTCGCAAGAAACGCAATACCAACCTTTTTGTTGTCCTTGGTAGATGTCACCATTTTCCCAAACTCGCTGAAAGAATTCTTTGACAATCCTTTCGTGGCGAATATCGCTAGTCCGGATAAAGCGATCGTACTTAATATTTAGCAACTGCCACAAGGACACAAAGCCAGCTGCCATTTCATCACAAAAAGTTTTTGGTGGCAAGCCTTTGCTTTCCGCAGTCCGCTGAATTTTTTGTCCATGCTCATCTGTACCCGTCACCAGCAGTACCGGACGTCCCAACAGTCTCTGGAAGCGTGCCAGTACATCTGCTGCGATCGTTGTATACGCACTGCCAATGTGGGGCAAGTCGTTTACGTAATATAGCGGGGTTGTCAGTGCAAATGTCTTTTCTGTTTTATCCACTAGGTTCATGCACAATCAAAAAACAACTTGTTAAAACAATTTTCTATCTTACTTTTTTTGGGTAAAACCACGCAATTATATGATATAACTACCAGATTTTCAAGTTACATCATAATATTAGCAAATTTATCCAGTTCAGTATTGTTTATGAAGAGGTACAATTTCAGTTAATTTCTGCCAAAAAGACATAAATTCACAGCTATCAATCTTCTGCAAAACCTTTTTGTTTAATAGCCTGTGACAATAAAAATACTCAAGAACTAGTGAGAGTAAGAGAAAAGGAATTTCACTTCTACATGATTGGCAATTGCTCATGGATTTCCTATGAAAACACAGGATCGATAGAAAATGCTAATAATGCTTATTTAATCTATTCTGAGCTGGAAATGACTTTTGTTGGTGAAAACGTCGATTCCATCAAACAGGGCAAGCGACAGCAGGATAAAACCTCAGAAAACTTTCACGATCGGTTTAGATCTTGAAAATGAAGTATGGCACATTTTACACCTCTACTGATTGCAGGAGTAAAGATTAAGGATATATGATGTCATGAAATAATATGAGCGACTATTCAAGAAACGATTTTCCTTGGCTTGTAGATCAAAGCACATTTCTACCTTAAGGAAGTCCCGACTTTGGTAAAGAAATGTAAGAATAATGTATATAAAAACACCCATATTTGCGGAAAATTTATACTGAAGAGTTATGAGTGTAAACAGCCCTCTGAATTTTTCTCGCTGTTTATTAGCGGCACTCTCAACACAAATGTTTCGTTACTACGAGGATCGCATTCCCCAAGAGGCTAGTGTGTTAGTAGTAAGCAATCATCGCAGCTTCATGGATGCACCCATTTTAATGTCAGCACTATCCAATCCCATTCGGTTTGCTTGTCATCACTACATGGGACAAGTGCCAATAATGCGAGAAATAGTCACGGGCTTGGGATGCTTTCCCCTAGAAGCGAACCAGCAACGCCAACAAAGCTTTTTTAAGCGAGCACAACAACTGTTGCAATCAAAGCAATTAGTAGGAGTGTTCCCAGAAGGAACAGAACCAATGGTGAAATTTACCCAGCCCAATCGGATAGGTGAATTTCAGCGGGGATTTGCCCATCTAGCATTGCGAACAGCGGTGCAGGATTTAGCAATTTTGCCAGTTGCGATCGCCTCCCTAGAAGAAGTTAACACATCTGCTGTACCCTTAAGGCTATTGAGCTTGTTTGACCCTTCAGAACCTCTGTTTAATCAACCCGGTTTTCATCCCTTGGTCATATACAATCGTGTTGCAGTGCTAATTGGTCGCCCTTACTGGATTACACCCCAACACCAACAACAATACCAGGGCAAACATGCGAAAACTGTTGTGGTTGAACTAACAGAACACTGTCGCAATGAAATAGCCAACTTGCTACGTGAAGGATGTTATTAGAGTCATTAGTCCTTTGTCCTTGGTTTATCCCTAGTGAACAACCAAAATTGACAAATGACAGATGATTATTGACCAATGACTACTGACTATTAACCAATGACCATCCCAAAAGTAGAGCTAAAGCCTTGTTTCCTTACTCCCAGACATCTCCAGCCAGAATATCCCCTGTTTGTATACTTGCCTGGAATGGATGGCACCGGTCAACTATTGCGAACGCAAACAGCAGGGTTAGAAGCTGGTTTTGATGTTCGTTGTTTGGCAATTCCACGAGAGGATCTGACTAGCTGGGAAGTGCTGACTAATAATGTACTAGACTTGATTCATACCGAATTGGAAAAAAGTTCCCAGCGACCAGTTTACTTATGTGGCGAATCTTTTGGAGGTTGTTTAGCTCAAAAAGTAGCAGTAGCAGCACCACATTTATTTAAGAGGATTATTCTCATCAATCCTGCTTCTAGCTTTCACCTTCGTCCATTGTACGGATGGGCATCCCAATTGTCTTACTTAGTGCCACCATGCTTTTTTGACATTGGTGCTTTGGGGTTGTTGCCACTTTTAGCAGCATTATCACGTATTTCTAAAAGCGATCGCCAAGAACTTTTGCGAACTATGCGCTCCATACCAGCAAAAACAGTGCTTTGGCGGTTGTCTTTAATTAGAGAATTTCATATCGACGAACAACAGTTGCGTCAATTAACTCAACCTGTTTTGCTAGTTGCTAGCATCCAAGACCGACTTTTGCCCTCTCTTAGTGAAGCAAAAAGATTAGCTAATATTTTGCCCAATGCCAAAATAGTGGTATTACCCGAAAGTGGACACGCCTGTTTGCTGGAAAAAGATATAAATCTCTACGAAATCATGAAATCTAACAATTTCCTGGAAACTAGCGCAGAAGTAGTTAAGGCTATGGAAGTCTAATAAGAGTCAAAAGTCAAGAGTAGCCTTTTCAAGGTGGGTAAAATCCTCAAAAAATTTCCCGAATTTTGGGCTTTTCACCTTTGTGTCTTAGTGTCTTGGTGGTTCAAAAGTCAATTTTTTCACCACAAAAACACTAAGACACCAAGAAAAAGACATGACAACTTGAAAGGGCTAGAGTAAAGAGTTAAACTTACGGCTTATCCTTACAGAAAGAGGTCAAGCAAATCGCACCTTTGCTACAACCAAGAATAGAAAGATTTTGAAAAAAGGTGCCAATCAATGGCCGAAAAAAACCAAAAAGAAATCAAGGATAAAAAACTAGAAAATTCAAACGGTGCAGATACAAAAGAAGATAAGTTATCTTTATTTGAATCAGTAGTGAAAATATTATACTGTGTAGCTGGAACGTCCGTAGGGATAGGAACAGCAGCTGGTAGTGCAGCTATCCAAGCCGGCAAAGCAGCGGTCAAAACAGCTGCTGGAGTAGGAAAAGCAACAGCAAAACAAGCACACCAGCTCATTGAACAAGCAACTCATACAGCAGGACAAGTCACAGAACGTCTGGGCGAATATTGGTTGATCCGCAGGGTAGCTGGCGTATTAAATCTGAATTGGCTGGTTGGTGCTAGTGACAATGTTGATTTAGAAAAAGCTGCAGCTGTGGTGAAAAAACTTCAACAAGAGCATCCGAATGAATCGCCAAGCCAAATAGCCCACCGCATCATGGTAGAAAAAGCAGCGAAAGCAGGCGGAATAGGCTTTGCTAGTAGTATGTTGCCAGGATTTGCTGCAGCACTGTTAGCGATTGATTTGGCAGCTACAACCCAATTGCAGTCAGAAATGATCTATCAGATTGCAGCTGCCTATGGGTTAGATTTAAAAGATCCAGCCCGCAAAGGAGAGGTTTTGGCAATTTTTGGTTTAGCTTTGGGTGGCGGACGCCTTTTAAGAGCCGCTGGTCTAGGTCTGCTGCGAAATGTGCCTTTTGCTGGTGCGGTAATTGGTGCGAGTTCAAATTCGACTATGGTCTACTCATTGGGATATGCAGCCTGTCGATTTTATGAGGCCAAGCTGGATGAATCTAAGTCGCTAACTTCTGAGGAGACATTGGCACAGTTAAAGCAACAAAGCGAAAATTATTTGGAAACTGCGATCGCTCAACAAACTGTTATGGATCGACTTTTAGTTCACATGATCCTAGCCAGACATCCAGAAAAAACTTCAGACGAAATTTTGCCGGAATTGCAAGCTTTGAACCTCAGTCCTGAATCTTTGGATGCGATCGAGCAAAATATCAAATCACCCCAGCCTTTGGATCGCCTTCTCAATCAACTCAACCATGATTTTGCCGTGCCTTTGTTAGTTCAGTGTTACAGAATTGCCAAAGTAGATGGTGAGATTAAACCAGCAGAACAAAAGGTGATTGATGCGATCGCCACTAAATTTAACATCGACTTGAATTCAATTAAGTCAGTAGTTAAGAGTCAATAGTCATTAGTTAGTGGTTAGTGGTTAGTGGTTGTACCAGACGTGCCATGGCACGTCTGTACATTGGTTAGT
>JANZYY010000190.1 GCA_026419705.1 Fischerella sp. | reverse complement strand
ACGAAGATATTTTGTTTTCATGGAAAGATACCCATACAAATGCTTTGCCCCTTCCTACCAACTACCAACTAACAACTACTAAATACTATCCACCAACAAAGTAAAAATCTATGCAAGAACTCATTAAACTGAATTTGCTTGATTTGGCTAGTGCTACAGCATTGATGGCTATAGCCATTGGTTTATCTGCTTGGGAAAGCATAGGACTAGAACTCAACTTAGCCCTTGCGACTGGGAGAACCATCCTACAATTAGCGGTTTTAGGATATGTTTTAGATTTCATCTTTGCTTTCGACAATGTTTGGGCAGTTTTGGGGTTTTTAGCAGTCTTATTAGCGATTACGGCGATTGTCGCACGAAATCGCATCACTCAAAAAATACCGCAAGTTTTGCCTTTAGTGTGGGGTTCAATTTTAGTTAGCACGGTTTTAGTGATTTTTTATACAAACTTTCTCGTTATTCAACCAAAGAGATGGTATGAACCACAGTACGTAATTCCCCTTGCTGGAATAATATTAGGCAATGCTATGAATGCAGCCGCGATCGCCGGAGAACGTCTGGTCAACACCATCAACAATAGCCAGCAGGAAATAGAAACTCACCTCAGTTTAGGCGCAACTCCCCAACAAGCAGTCGCCCAGTATCGCAAAGAAGCTATTCGTGCTGCCTTAATTCCGACTATCAATCAGATGACGATTATTGGTCTAGTAACAATACCAGGGTTCGTTGCCGGACAAGTGCTGGGTGGCGTAAATGCCCTGGATGCTATATCCTATCAAATTTTAATCATATTCATGACTGCTTTCGCCAACTTGCTGACAACTATTTTATTAACCAAGGGATTGAGCCGTTTGTTTTTTAATTCCGCCGCGCAGTTGATTAGATGAAAAGGAGTTTGTTGGGAGGAATTATCTATTTATCTGAGTTGTGAATCATGCTAATGAGCGTAGCCAGAGTATAATTATACCCTTGACAAAGCTCTCGTCCACTTTCAACATCTAAATAATGACATTGGACAGCAAATTCTAACCAAGACTGAGTTTTTCCTGCTTCTGCTTTAGAATCACTAAGTTTAGCTATCAATGCTGTTTCATATCTATGTTTGTTTGCGCCATGCTTCTGCTAAATTAGCTCACACTGAACGTGACACACGACGTATTTGAGCGATCAAAGAATACTTTTCTTCCACAGGAAATTTTTTTAGACAATTCAAAAATCTGCATGGCAGCAGCAAATGCTATTTGATATACTTCCAAATCTCTATAACCCCTTATTACCCGCCTTACAATCTCCTCCACGCGCCATCAAAAATAAAACAAGTAAAAACAAATACTCTTCTACCCTCCTGGTACATGACCATAAATTTGATGACCTTGGGCATCAAAGACGATCACAGCTAAGTTGGCGTTATCACTAATTACTTCTAAAGCTTGCTGTAAGCTTTGCAAATGATTGGTAACATCTGCAACAGCATTCTGTTTACCCTGATTCAAGCTGGTATTGAGTGCTTCTTCATACTCTGGAGTAATGCGAACCATAATTTCTCTGTTAGTTACAGTAAAATTACAAACTCGAATTGCACCGGAACAGGTTTTTTCCAAGTCAGCACGAGTTTGCTGTAAAAAGTTGGCAGCTTGGAGTTTTTCTTCTGCTTGCTTGAGTGATGTTGAGTAAGGTTCGATGAAGGCTTGAGCTTGAGTGTAGTACAAAGTATCTGCCTTAACCTGCTTTAACGTACTCAGAGCCTGATTCCAATATGTTACCGCCGCTTGCCATTGGTTTTGTTTTTCATAGCGTTTGGCTTGTTCTGCAAAGTTAACAGCTTGTTGATAGGTTCTAGCTGCTAGTAGTTGTTTAGTAGCGCGATCGCGAGCAATTGCTAGTTTTGGTTTATATTCTGCCAGCAGTTTTTGGGCCTGGGGGTATGCAGAACTGTTCTTGGGAATAGAAATCAAAGCATTCACTGCTACTTGCCAGGTGGATTGAACTTTTTGCAACTCTGGTAAAATTTTGGCAGTATTCTCCCGTTTTGTCGCAGCATTAGCTACATCTTTTGCCGCCATTAATTTTTTTAGCCATTTGTCTTCGACGAGCAATTGCTGATTAACACTATGTAATCTTGCCCGATATGTCGCTAGTTGTGGCTGCACTAACCCATAGAGTTCATTGTTGACACCGATCGTTTCTAATGGGGCGATCGCCTGTCGCCATAGATTTTGCTTAGCCTTTAATTCCTCTAGACTATTTGCTGGAGCTTTACTTTTTTGCGCTGCTAATGATGCTGTACTAAATGCCTTGACCACCTTGTCAATGGTTTCTGACCGTTCAGACAGATTTTTGGTTAGTTTCTCGGCTTGTTGGTAACGCGGCGACCAATTGGGAATAGTTTTTAATGCTGTAACCGCTTTCAGCAGCTGCTGTTGCAAATTTGTCAAGTCTGATTCTGACTTGGCGCTATCGATCAGTTGTCGAAATGACTTTTGTAACTCCTCTGCTGTTTGTATTTCTTTACACTCGAACATCACGCAAGGACGAGTTAAGAAGTAAGCTCCGCTGCTCAAAATTGCAATTGTGACCACAACTATACTCAAAAACACGACTTTGAATGAATGTCTTGACTTTGAGGTCGTATAAAAAGATAAACCCGGCGCACCTGCCATTGGATCAAATGGTTCCTCTTCAGACCGTTCGTCTGACGGCAAAGAAGCCGAGCCATTATACTCTGTGTCTTTTTCTTCGCCTACTTCAGTACCTTTTAAAATCAGCGAATGTTTGGCATAAGGTAGTTTCACACCCGCTATTCTCAGAAAAATTTCCACTCGCTGTCCGTGGTGGTTTAGTAATGACTGGAGTGTATTCTCAAGTAATGTAAAAATATTTTCGGTATCAGCTGCCACACCTTGTGGGTGTTGAGTTAGAATCATTAACTGGTCATTTTTGACAGCACACTTCACCTGGAAGAATTCACCAGATGGAATTTCTGCACGCAACTGTTCTTGCAAAATTTGCGCTATAAACAGTAAATCTTCTTCTATGACTGCTACTTGCATGGAGCTATTCTGCTGATTTATATAGTTTGATTTATTTTTAAGTGTGTGAAAAGAATTAATTGTGTTTTTTGCATGCATAAACACAGTTTAACCAACCCCAGATTTCAATCTGAATGACATTTTTTGTAACACAAATTTCTGAATTTAACCAAAAGCCGAAATCTAGTTCGAAAAGTTCTAACAGTCTTGCCCAACATCACTTTATTTAATTTTATAAAGATGTAAAATTTGATAATTACCGGTTTTTATACTAAATTACAGAAATAAACTTGAGTATAAATTTAGAACAAAACATGGGAATAATAAGTTTTGCACTTTTTTTCAAGATAGTGACTGCGTTAACCAATTTAGATAGGTATCGCTTTTCTTCAAGTTTGTAAAATTATCATATTTACTGCTTGCAGTCACAAGTAGATAATTCCATTTCATTACCAGCCACTGTGTTTGATGTCATGAGTGTTTTCCCTGAGTTGATTTAAATATTCAAGTACGGAAATAAGAATTTTATCTCATATGAGAAAATATCCGACGCACTCATGTATCAACGTTTGGTGACAGAAAGACTGGTTCACTCAGATATAAGAAAATTTACTGATGTGACTAATTACTTATTGTAGAAATGGTAAGAAGGAAGCTGTGAATTTACCTGATTTACTGAATTGGATAGAATTAATAAGAGAAAAATAATTTCTAATAGGTAAGCAAAGTTTTATTCTGGGAATTAGGTGCAGGTTTCATATTTTAAACAGCACCACCGCAATCGAACTGAAGTGGCTGGAGTTTAGGTGTGTAAATGGAATTGCTAGAGTATCAAGTAAAAGAATGGTTTCGGAAAATAGGCGTACCCGTATTGCCTTCTCAAAAAATTGACCATCCCACGGATTTAAAAAGATTAAAAATTAGCTACCCGATTGTACTGAAATCCCAAGTGCATGGAGGTGGAAGAGCAAAAGCAGGTGGAGTCAGGTTTGTGGAAACAACTATAGATGCGATCGCCGCCGCACAAAATATTTTTAATTTGCCAATTTTGGGAGAGCTACCAGAAGTGCTCTTGGCAGAAGCTAAGTACGATGCCGAACAAGAATTTTATTTGGCTGTAGTTTTAGATACTGCTGTTTGCCGACCGATACTTTTGGGTTGTCAAGAAGCAGACATTGATTGGGAATCTGCTGGACACAAAATGCAACATGTCGTTGTAGAACAGGAATTTTCCCCATTTTACGCACGACGGTTAGCTTTAAAAATGGGCTTGCAAGGTGTCTTAATGCAGTCAATTAGCACAGTAGTTGAGAAACTATATCGCTTATTTATAGAAAAAGACCTAGATTTAGTGGAAATCAATCCTCTGGGGGTAAATTCCTCTGGTCAAGTCATGGCTCTCAATGGTAACATCAGTGTGAATGAAAGAGCGATCGCACGCCATCCAGACATTGCTGAGATGGCGAAAAAAATGGGCAATCGTCACAGTAGGGTTGAGTTTAACAAGAATTTAGCCAATTGGGACGCGGTAGAACTGCACGGTAAAATCGGGATTTTGGGTAATGGTACAGGTTCGGTGTTGACGACTTTGGATTTAGTAGTCAATGCTGGTGGTAAACCCGGTGTTTGCCTGAATCTACGCCATGCTTTTCCCAGCGATACTTTACCAAGTACCTTTTGCGAACGCCTCGATCGAGCATTGAATATCCTGGCTGGGGATAAAAGTATTCAAGTGATCCTGATTAATTTTCTTGGTAGCGTTCCTCAGAGTGGAGAAGTAGCAGAAGTTATTACTAACTTTATCCAAAAACATAAAAAAGAACTCAAAACACAGGCTTTTCGTGCTAATGGCGGCAAAAGTCGTCGCGAAACCTACTTGCCACACTTGGTTATTCGTCTTGCTGGTTCCGAGTTTGATGCAGCTAGGAAATATCTAGCAACAGTGAAAACTTCTAGCGATGCATCTATAGTAGTAGTGGAAAATTTAGATGAAGCAGTAGCAGAAGCAGTCCATCTTGCAAAACCAACTCCTCACAAAAAGTTGTGATATATCTTCACCCCAAGTTTGGGGTGGTTCTGAGGCAAAATAAATAAATCAAATAGAGGCGATCCACAGCTTATCTAACGCTAGATTTCAGCGAAAGTAAAAGTTTTTTGTAGAAGCGAATGTTGAGGGGGGTTTGCTCGATCTGATACAACACAGTGTATGTGTTATTTCTGCCAATAACTTAAGCTAGTGGGTCTCCTAAATTATACCGTGCTTTTATGAACTTAACGCCAGACAGTAAAGTTTTAATCCAAGGCTTCAGCGAATTCATATCAGCAACTCATGTTGAGCAAATGAAAGCCTATGGTACGAATTTGGTAGCTGGAGTAGACCCTGGATGTGGTGGACAAAAAATTTATGGTCTGCCAGTATTCGACTTGGTAGAAGAGGTGGTAGATAGATATGGATTAATTGATACTACAATTATCTGCGTACACCCTTACCAAGTCTTAGATGCGGCACTGGAAGCGATCGCATCTGGTATCCGTCAGATTATTATCATATCTCCAGGCGTGCCGCCTTTAGATATGGTGCAATTACTGCGTAAAGCAGAGACAACAGAAACACTAGTGGTAGGGCCGAATAGTCCGGGTATTATCGTACCAGGTCGGATTCTGTTGGGTATCCAACCAAGCGAATTTTATACCCCTGGTCAGGTGGGGATCCTCAGTCGCAGCACTACCCTTACCTATGAAATTGCCAGAGAATTAACCATAGCTGGTTTAGGACAGTCGATTAGTGTCAGCATCGGTAGTGATGCGATCGTTGGTTCATCATTTATCCAATGGTTGCAAATTTTTGACGAGGACGACACCACAGAAGCGATCGTGCTAGTTGGTCAACCAGGTGGAGGTAGAGAAGAAGCAGCAGCGCAATACATCAGCGAAGCGATCGATAAGCCAGTAATTGCCTACATTGCAGGTACCCATGCACCACCAGCAAAACATTGGCGTCAAACAGGAACGCTAGCAGCAGCGATCGGACGTCATCCCGATTTTGGCACGGCAAAAAGCAAATTAGCTGCTTTTTCTGAAGTCAAAATCCCAGTAGCCGAACGTCCTTCTCTGATTCCAGAATTAGTAAGGAAGGTAATTAAATAGTTATTGGTTGTTAGTTGGTAGTTGGTGGTTGATTGGAATCACAAACGAACAACCAACAACAAATAACAACCAACAAATGACTACTGACTAAATAGTGCCTTCGTCGCAGACTCTCCTGCTTTTTGCAATTGTCGCCGTAACTGCAAGACTAGTAAAGTTAATATGCTTCCCTGAACAAAAATCACAAACAAGACTGTTATGGGAGATAGTGGTTCTCCAGTAGGTGTATACAAAGCAAGAAGCGGTGCAGCTATTGAAAATAGCCATACAAAAGTGTTGTTGCCAGGGTAGTTAAACAACATAAGTAAAATGAAAATTGGCAAAATAATTGCAGCACCTAGGCCACCCGCAGCCCAAAAGACTCGATGCTTAGTTTTCATGAATAACAAAAGTTGGGTTAATGCTGCATAAAGCATCGCTAAACTACCAGCTAAGGCAAAAGCGTAAACAGCATTAATTTTGTCCTGAATACTTCCATCAGCTAGTAAAATCAATAAACTTAGCGAGAAGATAGCAATGATTGCATTTAGGGCGATCGCAACTAATCCTGGACTTTTTTCTGCCCAAATTAAATCTTTGATTGTATAACTATTCCACAAACTCTTATGACCAGAAACGTGGCGATAACGGGCCCAATCTTGTAGTGTTTGGCGGTGAGGACTAATAGCAGCAATCAAATACAAAAACAACCATAAATGTAAAAATAACAAGCAAGCTATGTTGTCTTTCATCATTGTCGTAGAGTCAGGAAATTTACCCCAAATTATTGATTGCCAATTCGCACATCCTAAAGCCAAAATAGAAAAGTAAGACGTCAGTAAATAACTCTGCTGTTTGCTCAGCATAGTGGCGTTAGTATTGCGAAAACAACGCTGCAAAGCTAGCCAGATAAAATGTGTCAAAGCAGTGTAATTTAAAAGCCCCAAGCCAATTATTGTAATCCAGCTAGCACCCAATGGCAGAGCAAACCAATGAAAATCAGCCCATAAATTAATAGTTCTATATGCAGAACTATCCGACAAATTAGGAATGAAGTAAAATGGGTTAAAAAATCTCAGTAAAATTAAAGAAACATTCCTTGGAACATTAGCTAGTGCGTTCATTGTGAATAGTAGAAAACCAAGTACAACTCCACTACCCAACCAAGCTTGAAAACCACCCAGCCAAGTACCAACTAAGCCAAATAGTAGTGCAGCGCTGTAGTAGAAAAAACAAGCAACTAACACAACAGCATCAAAGCCTAAAATCATTCCTAATGGAATATTTGCTTTCAGCCCAGAAAATACATGCACAGGAATTGCTATAGCTACTGCAAGATATGGCAGAATTGGAACTCCTAACATTTTTCCCATTAAAATACTTTGGGGCGGCTGGGGGCTAAGACGAATAAAATTCAGCGTATCACGACTTTCTTCAGTAGCTAAATCGCTGATGATTAGATAAGTTCCTATCACCAAAAGAGTAAAGTAACTGATAATACTAAGCCCTGTAAATAAATCTAGCCACCACAGCTGCCAATTAATGATTGTATTACCAAATGCATCTTGTAGACATTGTGGTAATCCATACAACAGATTTCCTGTGCAATATTTATTAGGGTGATTTGTAATTACATCATTATTATTAGCAGAAATTGGCAACTGACCTTGAAAAGATATAAACAGTAAAAATTGACCCAGCAGAGAGACAGAAATTGCTAGTAATATGTTGCGTATTTGCAGACGTCCTCTAAGTTCTCGTAACAGCTGAGGATTCCAATCTCCCAATCGGTCTAAAAAATTTAGTATCATAGCAAAACTCTCCATTGGAATAGTTAGTAGTTGTACAGACGTGCCATGGCACGTCTGTACATTGGTTAGTGGTTAGTAGATAGATTTGATTGTTGATTGCTAATTTTATGCAGTGCGTTACACTGCGTTAACCCAGCCTACAGATTTATCAGTCTATGCTTCTGCTAACAATGCTTTGGTGGCAGATTCTCCTGCTAATTTGACCTGACGTATCAGTTGCAAGTTGAATAATACCAAGATACTCAATTCACCCAACAGTGCTATGAAAACTGTTGTCGTTGTGGCATATTCTATACCTATCCAAGGAAAACTTGAAAACAACCATAAAATAGGAATTTTAGAAGCATTAACTCCTAGCATTCCTAGAAGCATCGGTGGTAAAAATATTGCTGCGGCGACAGTAGCAATTGCCCAAAGAGAACGATTAGCAGTTTTCATCAGTAGCATTCTTTGTGCCAAGGTGGCGTAAATCATCATTAAGGTGATAAACAACCCCAGACCTAAAATTGCTTTAAAACTACCAACTTTAATTAGCCAATTTATGTTATTGGTACGGTGAGTGTTCAAAGCAGGCGCAAGTAAGATCCAGATTGCTAATGGGATAGTAACTATCACAAGATTAATCAGTATTGTGATTAATGCAGGGCTTTTTTCATCCCAGATCAGATTTTGTAGTAGTGAATTCTGACGGTTTTGTTTGCTATTGGAAATATTTTGTTGCCAATACCTTGCCCAATCTTGTATTGCTTGGCGATGAGGCGAGAGAACTGCTATTAAGCCGAACAGCAACAGCACGTTAAAAAATGCTATCAAAGGAAAGTTTTGTGATACTTGGTAATTCAAATCGTAATAGGCAGGAACAGGACTGGTACTGGGGTGGTACGGAGGATAGTAACTTTTGACATATTGCAGAGTGAATCCCCAGAGAATAATTTGCAAATAAGCAGCCAGCAAATAACTCTGACCTTTACTCAGCATCGCCGCGTTGGGATTGCGAAAGCGACGCTGTAGCCC
>JANZYY010000189.1 GCA_026419705.1 Fischerella sp. | reverse complement strand
GTCACAGCTACTAGCGTATTTGTTGCCATTACCGTTCCAGCACTTAATGATACCCAACGTTCTTGCGGCTCTGCCCAGATTAGGGAAAGACAAATCATCGTTGTACCCAAGGCTAAAGCTGTACCTACTCCTGCTGTAAGTTCTTTGCGAAGAATTTTCAGAATATCCTTGGGTGTCACCTCTCCCACACCAAGTCCACGAATTGTGACTGTCAAAGCTTGAATGCCTACAGTACCGCCAGTATTGGAGAAAAGCGGCATAATCACCGCCAATACCGGAACCATTGCAATGGTGGACTGAAACGGCGCGATCGCACTCGATGCTCCGATGTATAGTAACATAATTCCAAACAGCCATGGTAGACGCTTCTTGATTGTCATCAAGGGAGGCGACAAAGCAGCTTCATCTCCACCACTTACACCCGCCAGCTTTTGAATGTCTTCTGTCGCTTCTTCCTCCAGAATATCGACTACGTCATCAATTGTGACAATACCGACTAATCTGTCTTCCCGGTCAACCACGGGTAAGGCGATTAAGTCATAACGCTTCATGATGCGGGCGACTTCTTCTTGGGGTGTTTCTGTTGTGACTCTGACGACGCGATCGCCAGCTATGTCTCTAATATAGACATCAGGAAAAGTAAACAATAACTGCCGCAAGGAAACAACGCTTAACAACTTACGGTTATCATCTGTGACGTAGGCGTAGTAAATCGTCTCCTTATCTTCATCTTGCAGGCGAATTTTCCTCAAAGCTTCACCTACAGTCAATCCTTCCCGCAACCGCACATATTCTGTAGTCATTACTCTTCCAGCAGTACCTTCGGGATAGCCAAGAATTGTTGCTGTCGCTTGTCGTTGTTCTGGGCTAAGTTGCTGTAATAATCGTTTGACGACCTTGGCGGGTAATTCATCAAACAATTCTGCTCGATCGTCGGGACTCATTGCTTCGATGATTTGCACTACCTGCACATCTTGGAGAGAATTGATTAATTCTTCCCGCACTTCTAGAGGTAGATATTCAAAAACATCAGTCGCCTGATTTTTGTTGAGTAGACGGAATGCGATCGCCCGTTGTTGGCTCGGTAATTGTGTAATGTACTCCCCCACATCAACGGGTTGTAAACGATTTAAATCCCATTTGAGCTGATTGAGGTCAGCGACGTCAATGACAGAATTGCGATCCTGTACAAGCATAATAAACCTCCCAATGTCTCCCCCGCGCTGGGAGACAAGCTCACCAGCTTAGGGGAGGATAGTACTGCCGTCTTGTGGACTTTGGTCCATAAAATCTCAGAAATTCAACATCGATGACCAATCAAGGCATCGCTAGTCATAATCCTAACCCGGAATTATGTAATCCAGTAGATGCTAAGCGCCAGAGTGGAGATTTTGTGATACTATCCACAAACCAACCACTCAACTGCCCTGAATTTTTCGATTACTTTGAGTAGATTCTACTACTGCTAGCAATTGTGTCAAGCTCATCTCGGGATGAATTTTTAAACTCTACTAAGACAAAATATCCGGCGTTGCATTCTATGGGGATGAACAATCAACCACCATAGACACGTAGTGGCTTCCAACAATTGAGTTTTTCAATTCAAAGAGAAAATATAAAGAAAATCAAATTATCCTGCTGTCTCTGCAACGCCAAATATCGACTCACTTAGAATCAGTCATTGTTTTGAGATATACAGACATGAGTTGAGCGATTCTACGGAATTTGAAAGTTTCAATAGAAGAATTCTTGCCATTATCCGCCCTAAAGCTTTGATGAAAAATGGTAGCAAAATGTTGTTAAAAAGCTAAATCACTTCTGTTTTTATGCTTGGATCGATATAATGGAACAAGACAGATTCTTAATAATTCTAGGGAAGCATAAAAATGTCTTCCCTAGCTTTTGTCTCTGAGTATCTACTGATAGTATTTTTAGTAAATGAGAGTTAGTTTAATAAGTAAACCGAGAATTAATTATTGTTCCAATCACGAAAATTGTCAATACACATTCAGGATACAAATTTATAGAGAAACTAAAGAATTATCGCTGGATATCACCATCGCAACGCTTGAGGGTTCCATCAGCGTATAACTCCATTGGTACTAGCTCGATTTTACCATTAACTTTAATTTGAGAGTATACAACTTTTACTAATGGCGAATTATTTTTGTTATAACGCACAGACATAATTCCCCCTTTTTTGTAAACCTCATCCTGAGTGAAGGTTTTGAACGAATAGAATAACTAGAATCCTTCACTGATTTTCTATCGTTATTGCTATGAGATATAATTTCTCTTACGATTAAATTATCAAACCACACTTAAAGTAATAGTAAAAATATGTGCGAAATTATCAAGGTTTGGATAAATGGTGAGGATGAGTACATGCTAATAGAAATTATTCACAAATAAATCAACGAAAAAATTTATCTAAATTTATCTCTAGTTGTCTTGTTTCTTATTCCTTGGTTTCAAGGGCGCAGCTATAGTGCGATCGCCGATTACATTGTTTGTTTTGGCTTTGCTTACATAACTAACTTCACAGTTGCAGGGTTATTTTCCGGAATCTACTCTCTAGTCAGATGATGAAAACAGCGTTCCAATTGCAAACTCGTCTAGAGTATTACTATCAGCAAATCAAGACAATTATCTTGGCACGTCAAAATCCGATTACTGGTTTGTTACCTGCAAGTACAGCAATCACAGCCCACGGTGATTATACAGATGCTTGGGTACGTGATAACGTTTACAGTATTTTGGCAGTTTGGGGATTGGCACTAGCATACCGCAAGGTTGATGAAGACAAGGGACGCGCCTACGAATTAGAACACAGCGTCGTCAAACTCATGCGGGGTTTGCTATTCGCGATGATGCGACAGGTCCATAAGGTAGAGCAATTTAAACACACTCAATCACCGTTAGATGCTTTACACGCTAAGTACAACACCGCCACAGGAGACATCGTTGTTGGCGATGATGAATGGGGACATTTGCAACTGGATGCAACATCAATATTTGTGCTGATGCTGGCACAGATGACTTCTTCCGGATTGCAAATAATTTATACTCTTGATGAAGTAAACTTCGTACAAAATTTGGTTTACTACATTGGTAGAGCTTATCGCACACCAGATTACGGAATTTGGGAACGGGGCAATAAAATCAATCATGGCAATGTCGAATTAAATGCCAGTTCCGTAGGCATGGCAAAAGCTGCTTTAGAAGCAATTAATGGGCTAGATTTATTTGGTGTGTGTGGTAGTCATGCATCAGTAATTCACGTGTTGCCAGATGAAATTGCCAGGGCCAGAATTACTCTAGAATCCTTGCTACCAAGAGAATCTGCCTCCAAAGAAATTGATGCAGCCCTATTGAGTATAATTGGTTTTCCAGCCTTTGCAGTTGAAGATGTACAACTGCGCGATCGCACTCGCAACGACACGATCGCAAAACTCGCAGGCAAATATGGTTGCAAGCGTTTTCTCCGCGATGGACACCAAACCGTTTTGGAAGACACCAAGCGCTTGCACTACGAACCCTGGGAACTCAAGCAATTTGAAAATATCGAATGCGAATGGCCTTTATTTTTCACATATTTAGTTCTCGATGGACTATTCCGCGGCGATAAAGAACTAGCTCAATATTACCAAGAGCGTTTAGAGTCTTTAGTGGTCGAACGTGATGGCTTGAGTTTATTGCCAGAACTTTATTACGTTCCAGCCGAGTATATAGAAGCTGAGAAACTAGCACCCCACACCCAGCCACGCTTACCTAACGAAAATATCCCCCTAGTGTGGGCGCAGAGTTTGTATTACCTTGGGCAAATGCTAAGTGAAGGATTAATCGCTGTTGGGGATATCGATCCCCTGGGACGACACTTACGCATGGACAGACACCGGGAACCTTTAGTACAAATCGCCTTGCTAGCCGAGGATGAAGATTTACAGGCAAAACTGGAAGTTTATGGCATTGAAACACAAACACCCAAGCAAGTAGAACCAATTCAAATTCGCCAACCCGACGATTTGATTGCCATTTATGCCCAAATTGGACGCAACGACAAACTCGGTTTAACAGGGCGTCCGCCACGTCGTCCCCGGAGTTTGACAACATCGAGAATATTTCGGATTGGCAACGAAACTGTCGTATTCTTACCCTCGTTTTTAGACTCCCAGCAATTCTACTTAACCCTCGATTACCATTTTCTGATCGCCCAACTAAGAAGTGAACTTGCTTACATTCAGAAATATTGGAGCGATCTAGGGCGTCCTACTCTTACCTTAATGTTGACACACACTATGCTAGAAACAGGTTCTGAAGCATTGCTTAACCTGATGCAAGAATTCAAAGATGGTGTTTGCAACGGCGTGCAGGTAAAATTAGGACGACTCAATCAACTACTCTTAACCGCAGCGATCGAACGGCTTGATTTTCTGCCAGAATTTGAATTTTCCTTGTCTTCAGTNAAAGATGCTAAACCTCGCTGTGCTTATCTAGCCTTCCATCCAGATAGGAACTGGCCTTTAAAGCATATCCAAGAATTCCAGATGGAGTGCGAAACCAACCTAGGGTTGCTGCTTGATTATTTGCGTTCCTCAGAAAATATTTACGAGCAAATCGAGTTATTGCAGACCTTAACTCGTTTGCAAGGACTAGAGTTTGATACTGGTTTTGGCGGTCCAGATCATCCTGTCACCGTAGGGAATTTACTCGATGAAGTCTACACCAAAGCTGCGGAATTGGGGATTTGGGCGGTTGTGCGTCGTGCAGCAGGGTTGCAGCAGATGGCATATATTGCTTTGTCAGACGTAGTGACTAGTATTATAGTGCGGGGTAAGCAAATCGCAGTCGGCAAAGCTTATAGTGAAGCGTCGTTAATAACTGTACCACTGTCTCATAGTGAAATTATTGAGAAAATCAATCACTTTTGTCGAGAAGACATACGCGATCGCGTTTTGACTCAAGAAATCCTCATTTATCTGAGTACGTTAATCAAATCAGAACCCGAATTGTTCAAAGGACTACTCACCCTTAGAGTCGGTTATCTGATTTTATTGATTACCAGCGAACTGGCACAAGAGTTAAAAGTTACTCAAGATGAAGCATACGAAACACTCATGCAACTTTCACCCTTTGAGGTAAAAACACGCTTGCGTCAAGTATTAGCTGAATACGTCGATATGAGTAAGCTATTGCGCCAGCAAGAATCACTGCACGTCAAACAAAAAGAAAGTGATATTGATTGGGTAGTGCAACCAACAGCAAGCGAGCACATAGAAGTACAAGCAGGTGGATGGCGACGGTTCCGCCAAGCCGAGGGAGCAACCGGACGCATCCCAAAAGACTTTTTTCAGCAAGTTTGGCTGTTGATGCATCATTGCAAGGGGCTAGTAATTGGCGATAAGCTAGAGCGCCGCAATCGTTTGGATAGTGAGGTGATGATCTCAGAGATGACAGCAGGAGAAAAGAACTTTGCCTTGCAAGTAGAGCATCTACTAAATAAGATAGAAGCTCCCGAGTATCGCCAAGTCAATATCGAAACATTAATGGAATTAGCAGCGATCGCTTCTAACAACCCAAGCTTGCAAATCGAAGAATATATAGTCTTGGATGTATTAATCGGTCATGCTGTCAGACTAGCATGGTTGGATGCACATCCGGAAAGGGGCGATCGCTATGATGAGGATAAAGCGAGTGCGTGGCGAGCATTTTATAACACTTCTCCTAGAGAGTGTGCTAATTATGTTGTGAAGGCATTTAGGTTCTTGACAGAGTTTGGGGAAGATTTTTAAACGCAGTTCAAATATTACCACTCAACTGCTGTACAGCCCGCACTAAATCATTAGGCGTACCAATATCCAGGTAACTTCCATCAGCAAACACTTCCGCTTCAACGTGAAAACCTTGTTTAACAGCAGCTTGAATTACATTTCCTATCGGTAATTCTGGTCGCCGTGACAAATTAGAATCTGCCTTGAGAGGTATGAGATACTCGTGCAGAAACTGGGTAAAAGCAGGTGTCCACACGGCAATACCCCACATACAACGCAATCCAGACTGAAGCGGCTTGTCAATTATCAAATTGACTTTTCCTGTTTCCTCAAAATCGACCATACCCGCTTTCTGAGGTTGATTGGTAGGAAACAATCCCAAAACTACATCCGCCTTACTTGTTTCAAGGCGTGCTATTACGCGCACATAGGCATTCTCTGGCTGAAATAAAATATCAGGAAAACCCAAGGCTACCACAGCATCTCGGACGAAGGGATAAGCCTGATCCAAGGTAAAAGGTACACCATAAGGCAAACCCATAATCAGGTAACCCAAACTCATCGAAACTATTGCACCATCGCCAAAATACGCCGGGATATCCCACTTACCGGGACGCAGTATAAAGTATGCCCGCTCGATACCTGCCAGTCGCATTTTTTCGAGTAGATATTGACAAACTACCTTCGGTCGCCAGTTACATTTTTCACCAAAATCTTGAAAACCGATCGGGTATAATTCTTTGCTCAGTGGTAAGGGAGAAATGCGTTTTGCCTGTCCACCAGCTGGTAGTAGTCCAATAATTTGGCGATCGCTCATAAGTAATCAAATAGGAATAGAGATGGGGTGATGGGAAAGTGGGGAGGTGGGAAGGTGGGGTATAGACGTGCTTTACTCAGCTGACTGTAGGATTGGGATGATGGGGAGACAAACAACCACCAACAACCAACAATCAACAACCAACAACCAACCAACCATTAACCACTAACTCTTGACTATATTCCCAAAAAATACCCCCTTCCCAAATAAAGCAGCGATCGCAACAACAGGAGGGGGTTGTTAATCTTGATGTTGTATTTGTAACTACTTGACAGAAACTGCATCAACATCCACAGTAGCTTTGGAGGTAACATCCTCAGCTGAATGGGCTGTGTTAGCGTCAATATTACGCCGGCGCGCTTTAAAGCCTTCAATCACCAGCCCAGATACTTCAGTTAGCAACAAAGTCAAAACAAAAACATCATCAATTTGTCCCACGATGGGTAGAAAGTCTGGAGCGATATCAAATGGACTGACAAAATATAGCAATGTTCCTAAAATTACCCACCAGCGGTATTTAGGATTGCGAATCACGCTGCGATACCAATCATAAACAGATTGAACTGAAATTTTCATGACCTTCACCTCTAGTTATTTTTAATGTTGACAAACAATTCCGCGAACTTCTTGTGGGAATAACCGCCCTATAACGTCTGGAAGATACTATCAGCCACCGATCGCAACATATTTTGTGTAGAAGTTAAATGATTAGAGAAGTCTGTGTATTCATCTCTGGTATTAAAATGCTTTGGAATAGTTGCTTGATGGAATAAACGGAGGGAACCTCAACAGTGGACATTGTAGATATATTTCGCAAGATCGGACCAGTAGTATGGCCGTTGCTTTTTTTCTCAGTGTTGTCGTTAAGTGTGGTTTTAGAGCGCCTGTGGTTTTGGTTGCGGATCTTAACCCAGGAAAAGGAAACTGTCGATCGCATTTTAGAAGCGGCTGGCCAAGATTGGGGGATTGCTGCGGACATGGCTAGACAAGCGACAGATCAACCAATAGGCAGGTTTCTTTTTGCTCCCTTAAGCTTACCGAAAAACAATCCAGAACTATTTCGGCTCGCATTGGAGTCAACGGCGGAAACTGAATTGGCTCAGATGCGTCGGGGCGAAAAAGTTTTAGAACTTGTCATTGCTGTAGCTCCCCTGCTGGGATTGTTTGGTACAGTTTGGGGTTTAATTAGGTCTTTGGAATCAATTCGGATTGGAGATTTGGGAACAGAAGCCACAGCGGGAGTTACTACTGGTATTGGCGAATCTTTGTATAGTACAGCGGTGGGACTAGCAGTTGCCATTTTCAGCTTGATATTTTACCGATTATTTCAAGGTCTGTTAGTCAATCAAGTCAAAGTATTTCGCAAGGCAGGGAATGATTTAGAAATGCTTTACTTGCAGTCTCCAACCAATTTCAGCCATAGCAAGTCTAAGTCAAACATAGCACAACCTCAAGCTGTAGTTCGGGATTCTACAGAAGAAAATTTTATTCCTCCACGCCAGCGAACTCGAAACAAGTTTTCTGGAACTCGGGAAATTTCCACATCGGATCAATCTGATTCTGAGAAATAAATAAGTGCAGATAATTTCAGGAAAAACGCACAACAAAATAGTTCGTAGTGAGTGTGAAAGTACCCACCACGAACTGTCAAATATTGGACTGTAAATCTGGTATGAGAACGAGACGATGAAAATTAACTTGCATACTCCCATTGAAGAAGCTCAAGTTCAAATTATTCCCTTGATTGATGTCATTTTTTGTATCTTGACGTTTTTCATTTTGGCATCTTTGCAGTTTACCCGACAGCAAGCAATTAACGTTGATTTGCCCAAAGCTAGCTCCGCTACAGCAGGCAATGTTAATTTACCCCAAGGACGACAAATATTACCCGTGACTATCGATGCGGTTGGTCAAACGTATGTAGAAAAACAACCCATCAAACGCGAACAGCTGGCAGATATTTTAAGACAGTATCTGCAAGAAAATCCTAATGGTACTTTAGTATTGAATGCTTCACGTTCGGCAACTTATAATGATGTCATAGAATTACTAGATTTACTCCGGCAAGTAGGCGGCGATCGCGTTTCTTTGGGGATTATACCCGGTTCTTCACAAAAACCGAGCAATTCTCCCCCAAACATGCCTGTTCCTTCTGGATCGAGCAATCCTGGTACACTACCAGTAGCTCCCTTTCATCCTCAAGGTAACTCTGACCTTAATCAACTAAATTCAATTCCCTTTCCTATGAATCCTGGCTCTTCCGACCAACAGCCCACAGCCCCAAATTAACAAACTAACTTGCTTGGTAGAGATGTCCCTGCAACGGGAGCATCTCAGTTTTGAAAGTGGCTCAAACCGACAATAATCCATTGAGGTAGGCACAGCGATGGGCTAGGACTT
>JANZYY010000188.1 GCA_026419705.1 Fischerella sp. | reverse complement strand
CGCCTGCACCCACACCCACACCCGCACCTGCGCCTGCACCCACACCCACACCCGCACCAGCACCCGCGCCTGCGCCTGCACCAGCACCAGCACCCGCGCCTGCGCCTGCACCCACACCCACACCAGCACCAGCACCAGCACCCGCGCCTGCACCTACTCCAACTTCAACCAGTCTTTTACCGCTTCTTGAATTCAACTTTAGCGATGTTGGTAAAAAGTTTCAGTTTAACTTTGATGGAAGCGTAGCTACACAAAATGTATCTGGTCTTTCGTCTACAGCATGGTTTACCTTAAAGAGTTTTGACGGTAATCAGGCAATGTTTGATGTTGATCTAGATAATACTTCTAGTGATGGCATCACATCTAGAACTTCTGCCTTAGGTTTTAACGTTTACTCAGGATTAAATTCTTCCGAGAAACTGAATTTCAATGCATTTATTAGCCCAGGAGGACTTTTTAGCAAAACTGTTCTAAATGGCTCATTCCCCAATCAATTTGGTAATGTTGATGTCTGCTTCACTAACGGTAATACATGTCAGGGAGGACAAAGTGGCGGCATTTATACCGATGGTGGTATTGGGAAATTTTCCTTTACCCTCGCCTTCAATCAAGCTGTTGAGAAATTTGCTTTAGGTAATATGGGTGTCCGCTACCAAAGTATTGATGGCACTTCTCTCGGTACTAGTGGTACAGGTCGAGCAACTTATTACAAAGCTCCACCAGCTGCAATTAAAATTAAAAAAGTACCTGAACATAATGCAACAGCTGCCCTCGGTTTATTTGCCGTAAGTGCTTTGGGAGTGATGAGAAAAAACAAAAAGTTTCTTTCCCAGAGTTAAACAACCCTATTTGATTTTCATTACCCCAAGTATCAAGGCTTAGAAGAGTGGTAGCACTTTTAAACCTCTTTTTCAGGATTAAGCATTTGCCAAACTTGGTTTTACTCTAATACTGTTCAGTTAAGCTTTTTGGTGTGGTTTTCTGGCGTGTGGAGACGTTGCAATGCAACGTCTCTACGGTTATCGGTAGGCAAATTATCTTATCACCAAGCGTATTGGGTTTTACTCTTTTCAGTTTCGACTGACATGTACCAATCAACGCTTAGACTAGCTAATTTAGCTAGACAATAGCCTAGAGATAAATACTGAAAATATTTTTTGATGATTTTAATATTTATCAGTGCTATCGCTGAGGTTCATGGTATTAAATATCGAATATCATCGGTTTGTTACGCAACTGGATGCAATTCTATATAACTATTATGGGCTGAGCGTTTGGATGGGTTAGCTATTAAAATTTAATGGCAAACTCACCAGCAAATGCCCTTATATAAATTTAGCCATATTAGTATATTTAGTTACAATAACAAAAAAGAAAACAGCAATGCTGTCCGAGTTTATCAGTAGGAATAGATACTTTACTTGTCTTAGTCTACTTAGCACTTACTTTGAACTAGCAAAGATGGGATTAAGCACCCACAGCCAACAACATTCTAAAATTAAGAATTATTACATCAAGTAGAGGACGTTATGGCTGCGAAAGTAGAAATTTACACTTGGATGACTTGCCCTTTTTGCATCCGTGCTAAAAACTTATTGAAGAAAAAGGGAGTTGAATTCATCGAATACAGTATTGATGGAGATGAAGCGGCACGGGATAAAATGTCTCAAAGAGCAAATGGACGGCGCTCTTTACCACAAATTTTCATCAACGATATTCATGTTGGTGGTTGTGATGATGTGTACGCTTTGGACGCCCAAGGCAAGCTGGATAACTTACTAGCTTCTGGTAATAGCGTGTAGATCCAAAAGGTCTGTGATGGTGATTTTTGTTCGGAGGCGATCGCAAACAAGCAAAATCATCAGGGCATAATCTAAATTGAATGACCTTTAAATTTGCTTGCAATTGAGGCAGGAAGCGTGAAACTGGCTTTTATTATCGATCCCATCCAAACTCTCGACCCATGTCATGATACTAGCGTTGCTCTGATGGAAGCAGCGCACATCATGGGACATGAAGTTTGGGTGACCCAGGCAAATTTGTTAAGTGTAGTAGAAGGCAAAGCTTGGGCAATCTTAGAACGGCTAGAGCTCGTACCGATAGAACTGGTGGATGGACGCTGGGTAGCGGCAAATCCTTGGTACAAGTCGAGTGAATGCAATTTCATTTGTTTGGAAACAATGGATGCCGTATTTATGCGGACAGATCCACCAGTGACAGTTTCCTACCTCTATGCCACGTACATTCTCGACTACATTGACCAAACCAAAACCTTGGTGGTTAACAGCCCTAGTGGTATCCGAGCGGCAAACGAAAAAATGTATGCGCTTCAGTTTACCAAGGTGATTCCAGAAACCATTGTCTCCGCTGACAAACAGGTAATTAAACAATTCGTAGAAGCAAAACAGACAGCAGTTCTCAAACCATTAGGTAATAAAGCTGGCGAGGGGGTTTTAATTTTACAACCGAGCGATCGCAACCTTAACTCTATTATCGAACTCAGTACCCTCCAAGGCCGGGTACCTGTGATGGTACAAAGTTTTATACCAGATGCTAAAGAGGGAGACAAACGAATTATTCTACTTAATGGCGAACCGATAGGATCTGTAAATCGCCTGTCTGCAAAGGGCGAATTTCGTAATAACATGGCAGCGGGCGGTACAGTTGTTAAAACCGAGATCACCCCTAAAGAGCTGGAAATATGTTCTCAAATAGCTGCAACGCTACGTAGAGATGGCTTAATCTTTGTTGGTATAGACGTGATTGGGGGCTATTTGACTGAGGTTAATGTCACTAGCCCCACTGGAATACGCGAAATAGATCGGCTTGAGAGTACTCGCCTTGGTCATCAAGTCATTCAATGGGTTGAACAAGCGATTAATTATAAATTATCAACTATAAACTTATGATATTTACCAACGTTCATAATTTGATCCCTAGTTTTGTTAACCTCAGTCTTGCTTGTTTACGGCCGGTCAAACCAAACAATATCTCCTATCATCACCCCAGCTACTACACAATTGTAAATTTAATGTGACTGCATTCAAATTTATACAACTCATCGGTTTAACTCCAAAATTCACCCGTATCATCTTGACATTAGCTTTACTAACATTAGCTTTACTAAATAGTGATAGCAGTGGTAATAGACAATGACGACTGTATGCTGAAAGACTACAAAGGTGAAACAACTGTCCATTCTAATTCATCTGTAGTTAGCGTAGATTAGTTTTCTTACTAATTGGCTATATCGGGGATGGCAACTGAATTGCTTACCCCAAATTCCAGTCAAACAATGGAATTAGAAATGAGCAGCCAGAAAGCTGAGAGCACCAGATGCCTGTAAGGTCGGCTTTATACAAACTAATAACTTAATAACTTAATTGCGTGGTGGCGTCCGCCGATTTCGCAGAAAATCGGGAATATCCAATATCGGTCCTTTTTCTTTCGGTTCTGGATTTTGTGTAGGGGGATTAGCTGCAGGAGGCTGGGGCATTGGTCGTCTTTGTGGTGGTGGTGATACTACTCGGCCTTGGGCAACGCCTGGTTGTTGCGCGGCTGGCATTTCACCAGTAAATCCAGTGGCAATGACTGTAAGCCTCACTTCTCCCTGCAGTCTGTCATCAATTACTGCTCCAAAAATAATATTGGCGTTGGGGTCAACCACTTCATAGATTGTCTCTGCTGCGGCATTCACTTCATGCAGAGTGAGATCGCTACCACCAGTGATATTAAAGACAACTCCTCTAGCTCCTTCAATAGAACATTCAAGTAAAGGCGAAGAAATCGCCGCGATCGCCGCTTCTCTAGCTCTGGATTTTCCAGAACCAATACCGATCCCCATTAGTGCCGATCCTGCATCTGCCATTACTGCTCGGACATCGGCAAAGTCAACGTTGATCAAGCCAGGAATAGTAATGATATCAGAGATACCTTGTACCCCTTGCCGCAATACATCATCTGCATAACGAAAAGCTTCTTGCATCGGTGTTTGCTCTGGGATCACTTCCAAAAGCTTGTTGTTGGGAATAATAATCAACGTATCCACCCTACTTTTCAGTCCTTCGATGCCCTGCTCTGCTTGACTGATGCGACGGCGTCCTTCAAAGACAAATGGACGGGTGACTACACCGACAGTGAGAGCACCCATTTCTTTAGCTACTTCCGCCACAATCGGGGCTGCACCCGTACCTGTTCCACCTCCCATACCAGCGGTGATAAATACTAAGTCGGCACCTTCTAAAGCTGTAGCAATCTCGTCCCGTGATTCTTCAGCGGCTTTTTGACCAATGGCTGGATTACCACCTGCTCCTAATCCCCGTGTCAATTTCTGCCCTATTTGTAGCCGGGAGGGGGCAGCAGCTAGAGTTAGAGCTTGGGCATCAGTGTTAATTGACCAAAACTCCACTCCACTTACATCTGATGCAATCATGCGATTAACAGCATTGCTACCGCCGCCCCCCACACCAATCACCTTAATGTTGGCAACTCGACCGGGAACAATGTCGCCAATTCGGGTGTCTTCGCGCTCAATTTTCTTGCTTTCATTGTTCTGTCCGAAGCTCAGACCCGAATTATTGAATGGGTTGGTGGAGTTAATAGCTAGTGAAAAAGCAGATTGTCCAGGAGACTGAGAGTTTCTATAAGTAAGCCCTTGGTTATTATCAAGTGTCATTGGATTCACAAAGGTAGATAAACGACTTTTTAAGGTGTTATTCACCTAAGAGTCAACTATAGTTTGACGCTGCCGTAAACTGTGGCATTGTTCTTTTTGTTCTCGCTACTTCCAACCTTTTCAGGATTGGAGGGGGGAAATTTTACTATAGGGATAGCCATAAAGGCACCTGTTTGCACGGCTAATTCTAGAGAAGTATACCTACTATTTATCTAAAATTGACTTATATAACTTCTGCTAGACATTAATATCTTCAATATCTTTACTGCTTTTTCGCTGATTGTACTCGGTATACCTTTGGTAATCTCAATAACATCTCCCTGTTGCTGACGATTGTTTACTTTGGTCATTAATTTTACAACTGTAAGTCTAGAATAACCGATCGAGTTTGGGATAAATTCCTTTGAATAGCTGTTACGCGAATATGAATGGTAATTTTTTTATACATTAAAATCAAAGATTTTACGCACGCAACATACCTTTTATAGACGCATGGCGGCGCGTCTTACCTATACTAATGATATGTTCAGTAGAATTTACCATTGTAGATAATTGCAATTTAAAACACAAAATTTCTCTTGTGTTTACCTACCCTCAAACTTGAAGCAACTTAACTTGGCGCAAAGGTACACAATCATCTGAGATTTGAAACAGTAGCTTGAGATGTCTCCAGCTCCTGCATTACAAAAGGGCAAAGCAACGTTGCTTTCAAGCCAATCTATATTACTGAGTATCAACATGGATGAGCAGGTAATGGAACTAACCTTACTCTAGCGGGTCTGGAGCTGACTTGAGGATGAGGTAGGTAACAGGTATTTTCCAAACGAAACGCCTTTATTAATTTGTCTGGCATCATTGCACCCCATTGTCAGGTATTAGGATATTGATCAATGGAGGGTTTGCAATTACCCCTCCCAATTTGAATTTAGAAGTTAACGCCGATTTTTATGGAATGGATTACTGGCAAACCAAGAGTAGTAAATATATTTTTCACCATCAAACTTCTTCATTAGCTAGGAGTTTTTTCTACATTAAATTTAAATATTTTTAGGGAGTTTTGGAATTAATTTCTCTGCTTTTTTTGGTTCATTTGTACTAAAGGATGTTCTGGATTTTTGAGATCGATGTACTCTATTTGATTGGGATTGAGTTGTGAAGGTAAATGGCGTATTTGGGCAAGTACTTGGATATGTTCTAGCAAATGAGAACTCGGTGTACCCAGATGTACCGGACCTAGTTCTGTTTTCAAAATTAAATTAGTTGGGTCTTGCCAATCAATTTCCATCACTTTCACAGGACTTTTACGGATGGCTTGATAGAGTGAAGGCCAGTAGGGACGATATAGTTCTGGTGAGCCAATCACTTTTAAGCTTGGTAGCTTTACTCTGGAATTTAGTGATGTAAATTTTTCTAAAGGCATCCATACGCCTTTAGCATCTAGTAGCCCTACATTCATTGTCTGATTGTCTTTGTCAACGTTTCTTTTTCCCCGCTGCATTTGAGCGATCGCTACAGGTACTCTTTCTTGAACTTGGACTAATAATCCGGGAGGAAATAGACGACGACTAACCTTAGCTTGGGCAATGCTAGGTTGTTGCAGCAAAGAACGGGCGATACGAGACGGTTCAACCCGCCATAAAGACTGAGGATACGATAGGCCCAGCAACGACTGCACTTCCTGATCCGAAAGTAATTGATTGCCTGAAATCACAACGTCTTGAGAATTTTTGAGAACCCAAATTGGTTGAATGCCGATCCACAACAAACTACCTGCCAAACCAGTAGCAGCTAGGGTTTGCCAAATAGCCTGAATAAATTTTACCTGCCGTTTCTTCCGTAATTTCTGACGGCGTCCTGCTAGAATTGTGCGGGAAACTGATATTATGCCAGCCATTCAAACCCCTTCCACACTGTCAGTTCAAATCGTTTTTGCATTCCTCTGATTCACTAATTTTAGTCAAAGCTGCTGGTGAGGTAGAGACTTCATCCTTGAGAACTCTTTTGAAGTAGTAACACTTTACAGCAGCCAAACAAACATTCTGGTGCTTGTAACTTTTTACTTTTCAAGTTTGCGGTGTTGGTTTTAGATCGAATGTAGTCTTTTCGCTATGAAGTGACAGCCATCATATCATCAAAAAGGCTACAACAAGACCTTGACAAATCGACCGCAATGTGTTGAGCTTTGATAGTAAAATCGAGGAATAAGCGGAACTGAAATTATACTCCAATTTTGCGTTTGCCAAGGAATTCTCTATTATAAAAACGCTTACTATTGAGACTAGCTTGAAAATAAGGCAGAAGGCAGCGGCAGCAAAGGGCAAAAGGGAACGAGCGGCAATCTCCTCATGCTGGGTTAATATCTCCACGATCGGGCAGCGGAGCGGTTGCGAAGGGGTAAGAATTTTCATATTTAGTTGCGTACAAACTTCTCGGACAGCGTTGTGAATACACTCTCAAGCCTTCTGTTGCAAAAGTCTGGATTGGGGAACTCTGGTTGTAGCAGTTGTAGCGAGCGACGGTGGAGATGAGGGGTCAAGAGAACAAAAAGCTATAATACCATTTCTCTAAATGTTAGATACAGATGACCCTCTATCGCTCCCTCTGTAATGAGGGTTGGCGAGTTCTGCATATGTTTCACAGTTAACCTTTCATACCAATTCTCAAAAATAGAACTACACATAGTTCGTAGCCAACCAAGAGGGCGTTGCTGATTTCATGTATGAAAATTATTTTGTGTAATACCAAAACCATTAAAACCATTGACCAGACGCGATATATCGCGTCTGGTCATCCGAATTCATAGCGCGATTCAGCAACGCCAACCAAGAGCATTTGTAGTCATTTTTTGGAGAAACGGTATCACCTTTAACTTCCAGGGCTGACACGTAAATTTGTATGGTATTTTACATTGACATCAACATTTGTTCTTGTGATTGCAGAAAATAAAATTACACATATATACTGTAGCTGGTTGGTAAAAGTTAGTCATAATAGTAACTCTTACATGGAATAGTTACTTTATAGGCTATTACTGTTACAACACAAATTGAAACGCGATTATACCGGAAAATCCAATCACAATAAGTAATTGCTTTAGTTTTAGCAAGAGATTGCCAAAATCTTTGCAGCAAGTGTAAAAAGGACAATACAATTATACCGAATCGGGGATGATAACATCCTTACCACGCTACGGCAGTATATGCAGTGAGTAGCGTTTTAGCACAACCAAACAGAGGTAAGGATTCTTTGTATATGAACATACAAATAAAATCTGCATCTACATGAAAACAACACTAAATTTGCAACGCTTTTATCAAGCCTGTAACCCCAGCAAAACACTGGTGATGGGTGATGCATCGGATCGACAGTACTACATAGACTTTTCTGATGTGCGTGGCTGCAAAATCGTGGAGGAATTGCAGCGCACTATCGTTCGTATTTCTCCTAACGATCCAACTTGCCAGTTATTTACAGGTCATATAGGCTGCGGTAAATCTACAGAATTGCAGCGCCTCAAAGCAGAACTGGAACAAGCAGGATTCCATGTGGTTTATTTTGAATCCAGCCAAGACTTGGATATGGCAGATATTGACGTTAGCGATATTTTGCTGAGTATAGCTCGTCAAATTAGTGCTAGTTTAGAAGCCATAAATATTAAAGAGAAATCAAATTACTTTGCCAACCTGTTTAGGGAAATTGGGGATTTTTTGCAAACCCCGATAGAGTTATCAGCAGAAGCAGAGTTGTCTTTGGGTATTGCTAAAATCAGCGCCAAAACCAAAGATAGTCCTCAATTGCGGAGCCAACTGCGACAGTACTTGGAACCACGCACTAATAGTATTTTGCAAGCAATCAACGAAGAGTTACTAGATAGAGCAGTTCAACAATTAAAGCAGCGTGGCTACAAAGGATTGGTTGCGATTGTTGATAACTTGGATCGAGTAGATATGCGTCCCTTGGCATCCGGGCGATCGCTACCAGAGTATCTTTTTATCGACAGAGGTGAGCAATTACGCCGACTCAAATGCCATCTAGTTTACACAATACCCTTAGCATTAATTTTTTCCAATGAATACGAGACACTTAAAAATCGCCTTGGAGGTGGAATTGCTCCCAAGGTGTTACCAATGGTACTCGTGCGCCAACGGGATGGTAGCGACTACGAACCAGGAATGTCTCTGTTGCGTCAACTAGTTCTAGCAAGAGCTTTTCCCGAGGTTCCTTGGAATATCAGACCGACATTAATCCCAGAGTTATTTGACACCCCACAAACGTTGGATCGCTTATGTCGCATTAGTGGCGGTCACATCCGTAATTTATTGGGACTGCTGTACAGTTG
>JANZYY010000187.1 GCA_026419705.1 Fischerella sp. | reverse complement strand
GATGTGTATAAGAGACAGCAGCATAAATGCCTAAATATTTCTCGAACACAACTCGCTTGCATCCATAGGACTGAAGATCCTATGGCTTTACGCTCGAATAGTAAATTCAACACTAGATGAAGATGCCTGCGAGGATCTCACAGAAGCTCGTGCAGTAATTAAAACTATCATGGAGCGGCGATGATTGAAGAAACAGTTGATACGATACTAGAAGAGATGACAGATGACGAAGTTTTTCAACTTCTTAACATGGCTGAAGAACTTTCTGCCTTACTAAAACACTATCAAAAAGAAACAGATGAAATTTTAAACGATGCTATTGCTAGAGGTAGCTATATTTTATCGCCGCCCGAAACATTGCAATAATAGTTTAGAATTTGAAACTGCCATGAATAATTTTCAATTCGATAATTTGTCTAAAGAGCAACAAGATCAAATCATTATTGATGGCATCCAGTTCATGAGAACCATTACGGAAATTGCCGGCGAAGAACACGGCATGAATCTTTGGAATGGCATCGTTGATACGTTGGACCCAAGTGTTAAAGGAGCTATCTTTTTTGCACTGATCACTGGACACACTGGTAGTCGTATTCGGATTCGCTATGCTAACTCTGATCGATTTACGGTAGATCGAATTGAAGTTATCAAAGCCATTCGCAGTGCAACGGGTTTAAGTCTAAAAGAAGCCAAAGATTTATCTGACCTTGCATTTGATCAGCAGGTTGAAATTAATAATATTCGACCGGGTGCGCGGCAAGATCTTCTTAAAGTTTTGCGTAAAAACGGCTACGAAGTGTGTTGATTGCTGTTTAAATGCATAAAAAGGCGGACAAGTCCGTCTTTTTTTTTGATTAAAAAAATTGCAATTATAAGACGCATATGATATAATCAGCACTATATTATTGCGATAAATACTAATTATGATTTTCGGAATGTTCGCCCTTGCGGTAGCATTAGCCATTAGTGCTGTTGCCGCTTATTACTCTATTATTGGTCTCACTGCGATATTTGCAGCCGCTTTTTGGCCCATTGTTATTATGGGCACTGCATTAGAAATCGGCAAAATCGTAGCAGTTACTTGGTTGCACAATTACTGGGACCGTGCTGGCTGGAAAATTAAAGCCTATTTGCTTCCGGCTGTAATAGCGCTTATGCTAATAACTAGCATGGGCATATTTGGATTTCTCAGTAAAGCACACAGCAACCAAACTATTGTGTCCGGAGACGCCAGCGCTCGTGTGGCTTTGTATGACGAAAAAATACAAACACAGAGAGAAAACATTGAAGTGGCCCGCAATGCTATTCAGCAAATGAATAAGCAAGTTGATGAATTATTGGCGCGCGGGACCACTGAACAAAATGCGCAACGTGCAGCTAATTTACGTAGGCAGCAAGCGGCAGAGCGTAATAGACTGCAACAGGATATAGCAAGAGCACAGGCTGAAATTCAAAAACTACAGGAAGAACGAGCCCCGCTGGCATCCTCGTTGCGTAAAATCGAAGCCGAAGTTGGACCTATTAAGTATATTGCTGCTATGATCTACGGAGATAACCCTGACACCAATTTGTTAGAACGTGCAGTAAGATGGATGATAATTTTAATCGTGCTGGTTTTTGATCCTTTGGCTATTACATTGATATTGGCAGCAAATAAAAATTTTGAATGGCATAGACAGTTAAAATCTAAAAAACAAGAAGATACTGCTGCAAACACGTCTCCACAGACGTTAGATATCTCCGAGCACATAAAAAAAGACTTAGAAGAAAAATTGAAAATTAATGAAGAACTGTTGCAAACAACTCAGAAGAAATTAAACGAATTAATTTTTAATTATGAACAAGCCAAAGATGAAATAAAATATTTGAAAGAGCAACAACAAAAATCCACTCTTGATGTACCTTTAGCAAACGGATTACCAGATTCTGGATTACCTGCTGCCGAGATTCCGAAAATGAATCAAGACTATGATGATTCGGTACCACCAATTTGGGAACAACTAATCGAAATTGGAAAAAGTTATCCCGAATCACCTGTGGTAGAAAAAAATACAAACGACTCAAAGACACCAGTTACAGAAGTTAAAAAAAAGAATAGAGTAAGAAAACCAAAAGTACAAAAACAAGCAGAACCAACAGCTGATAAATTAAATCCGGTTCTACACGACGAATTAACCTTTACTACGGAACCAAAACAGGAAACACTAAAAAATGTTGTTGAAGAAACCAAAGAAAAGAAGCATTTAGATTTAAAACCTGCGCCGATTGAAAAAACAGATGTTAGAATCAGCAAGGCAAAACCCTTGACAAAAGAAGAACTAGCAGATCTACTAAAACCTCAAGCTACAGGTAAAAAAACAAATTTTAATTTTGGAACAGCTTTTAGCGAAAATCCCGAAATAGGAGATACCTTTCTACGTATAGACACTTTACCACATCGCTTATATAAGTGGAACGGATTAAAATGGATAGAAGTAGATAAAAGCATAAGTACAGCGTATGCTTATGATGTTGAGTATATTAAATATTTAATTAATAAAATCAGCTCAGGCGAATATGATGTAGATGATCTCAGCGATGTAGAACAAGACCAAATTAAAAAATACCTCGAGGAAAATAATGGATAACAATACTATAACTTATACCAATTTTATTACTCCGCCGGATGTGATTGATCCAAAAGAAAATCCTGCTGCTGTAACTATAATAGATGCTGACTGGACAGATGTTGAGGCACTGGCATTATGGTCGCAGACCAGCAAAATACCTTTTGATATATACCTTTATCATCACAAAAACGATGATTTAGTATGGTTAGACCGTGTGGTTGGTTTAAGCGATTATGTTTTGATCAACACTAATTATAATGATTTTAGTCCTTATAAAGATAAATTAACTGATTTGCCCAAAGCTTGTCATTACGGGGGAAAGGTGTTTTTGGGGAATACTCGTCACGTTAAAAATCCAATTGATTTTTTTGAGCAAATTTCTGAAAGAATTCAGGCCCAAGATTGCCAAAAAGTATAGATTTAATTCCTTTATTGTTGTATAAATATATTTGTAAGGTGCTTAATGATGAGGCCTTACACTAAGTATCTTGCTTTATGAAAGGAGATATATTATGACAAAGCAATACTCTCTTACTGTAGGCGATTTCCCCTCACTTTCTCGTCATTTCCTTGGAGTTGAACGACTATTCGATCAGCTTAATCGAGCAACTTCAATGAGTAACGACACAAACTATCCTCCATATAATATCATCAAACACGACGAATATAATTACACTGTAGAACTAGCAGTAGCGGGATTCAGTCCTGAAGATATCGATGTGGAGGTACGTGACGGAAATCTAGTTGTTTCGGGACAAAATAAAGTAGAAATTGAACAGCAATATCTGCATCGAGGAATTAGCAACCGCGCTTTTGTTCGTAGTTTTGCATTGGCTGAAGATGTGGTAGTCAAAGACGCTATTTTTGAAAATGGACTACTTAAAATTCGTGCAGAAAGAATTGTTCCGGAGGAAAAGAAGCCAAGAAAGATTGCAATTACAAAGAGCTAATGCTATAGTATGTGGCAAACCCATAAATAAAAAGGGGCTTATTGCCCCTTTTAAGCCTTAAAGGATATAAATGAGTGATTCAATTGTTAAATCAAAAATTGAACCAAAGCTAAATCTCAAAGAACCTAGCTTGTATAAAGTGATTTATATCAATGACGAAATTACGACGGTGGAATTTGTCGTTAGAAGTCTAGTAGAAGTTTTTCACTACAGCGAAGACGCGGCGTTGGATTTGGCCGGACTGATACATACAACAGGAAGTGCAGTTGTGGCTGTTCTTCCTTATGAATTAGCAGAACAAAAAGGTGTTGAAGTTACTATTATGGCGAGAAATAATGGGTTCCCACTTCAAATCAAATTAGAACCTGACGCCTAAAAAAATAATTATGGACATAATGCTTGATTTAGAAACACTGGCCACAAAGCCCGGCGCAGTAATTTTAACGTTGGGCGCAGTGAAATTTGATCCGTATAGTGACCAAGAACCTTTTGCACCAATTTATTTAAAACCCGATGTTGATAAACAAATTGAAATGGGGCGCTTAGTCAATGAAGATACCTTAAAGTGGTGGTCGGAGCAGGACGAGCATATTAGAAATGATAGTATGAGTTCTGGGGATAGAATTTCTCTAAATGAATTTACGCATCAATTAAATCGCTATTGCGTAGGGGTAAATAGAATTTGGTGTCAAGGGCCCGTATTCGACATCGCTATGCTGGAAAACTTTTATTTTCAGTTGGGTGTTCCGCTTCCTTGGGGTTATGGTCAAATTAGAGATAGCAGAACCTTATTTGATTTAATCGGCGACCCAAGATCAGAAATGCAGACCGATGCGCATAATTCTTTGGCCGACAGTTATTATCAAGCTATAGCAGTTCAAAAAGTCTACAATAGACTCAATCTTAAAAATTATTTTGATAAGTAAATGAGCGATTTTCCTTATTCGGTTGCCTTCGATGCAGATCATGTTCGATGGTGTCTCGACCAAATAGACAATTGGTGTGAGGAAAAATTTGGTTCAAAGTTTAGTGTAACAGAAAACAAACAAGGAACTTGGTGTGTTTTTTGGAATGGCAGAAAACGTCCAAGCCAGTATCGATATTTTTTTATTAACAAAGAAAATGCCTTGTGGTTTGCATTAACCTGGGGTGGGAATATCGATATTAATAAAAATAACTAAAGAATATAGAAATAAGATCATGAACGACCGAGAAACACAATATCAATTAGAAATCGAACAATTAAAATCACAAATAAAAAGTTTAGAACAAAAATTAATTAAACAACAGTTCAGCTATGAACAAAAACTTGCAGAACAAAGAATGTATTATGAACGAGCACAGGGTGGAGGACAGCATTAATGCAAATCATTTTTAGTAAACAAGTTGCAGAGCAACTAAAAGAAAAATATATTGTTTTAGAGTTGGAAACTATCGATGCCGGCAATGGTAAATTCATTGAAGCGCACTGTGTGGTTCCGGGCGATAAAATACCTTTAACGCAATTGCCCATGATTGAAAAAGATATAGAGTTGCACAATCATTTTGTTAATGCAATTAAAAAGCGTGATTATAGACTATGCGCAGAAATTGCTCCGTATTTAATGGGTAAGTTTGGTGGTGAACTAGACAGTTTTTATGAAATCGTAAGCTCTCGCTATCAATCAACACAAAAAGATTAAATTTTAATCAAATCAATTATAAATACTCATAGACTATCTATGGGTAAAACATGTTATCGGATTTTTTAGAATACAGTGATATAGTTTTAAGTGCTTTTCAATTTAACCCTAAGGGGAAAGAATTAGTTAATAAAAAGAAAGAAATATTTGATCAAATTTCTAAAGTACACAACAGAGAATTGACTAACATTTTATTTGTTGGGTTTAGTCCGTTAATTTTGGCCGCGGCAGCTAAACAAATATACGTAACAGAGATCAGCGTCGAAGCGCAAAAATTTTTGCAGAATTCGGGAATTTCTTTTACTTACATAGATGATCTAGCATCTTGGACAAATAAAATTCAATGCGTTATTGCTCCAGAAGAATATTTTACTTTTGCTAAAACCGACCAGGAACAAAAAGATAAAGTTTTGTCTTTATCGAAAGTCACCGAGTCTATCTTAATAACTACACTAAGAGATTATAAAAATCAAGATTTTAAAGATCGAGAATTTAGTATTCCATCCTTAATTAGAAATGGTAAACAGTGCAAAGTTATTTTAGAATTCCACAACCAAGATTTAACTGACAGAAGTCAGTGGGTTACTACTGTATTTGAAATGGATCCCGACGGTGATCAAATTGTGCATGGTCCTTATAACAGAAGAGCTATGTATTTTAAACAATTAGCTAAATTTTCTTTAGATGCCGGGGCTTTGGACTTTTTGGTGCACAAAAATCTAATGTATAAAAGTCCTATTAAAAAAAATTATGAACATGTAATAGTTATATCTTTCAACTAAATTATGGAACATCAATTAAACACTATCATTAATCAATTAGTTAAAAACTATCTAGCTGACTTAGAAAAAGACATTAAAACCAAAGTTCTAACTGAGATTAGCGAAAAATTAGCTGCAATCGATATGCAAGAACTAGTAAGAGCACAAGTAAAGCATATCTTAGAAAATAAATTGCAGGAATTTTCTTTTCCCGAAAAAAGTATTCCTGCAGAAGCAATTAAAGGCGAACTATCAGTGTCAGCTAACAATATATTGCCTGGAATAATAAAAAATTTCGAAAGCACGGGAATACAAGATAGTGCCAGTGACTGTATTATTACTGTGTTGGACAATGCAACAGTGATTGAAAATAAATTAGTTGCTTCCGAATTAGAAATTATTGGGAATACGGTATTAAACGGCAGTATTGAAATTAAAGGCGAAATTGCAACAAACAGCTCAATATTTAGGCAAATTATAGATCATAGCAAAGCAGCAGTATTAAACAATATCAGCAACGATCTATATCAACAATTTCAACAAACAGTGTTAGAAAATTTAAGACATGACGGCATTGATTTAAGTAAAATTAAATTGAACGGAAAAGAAATAATAGTAGACAATGAATTAAGCACCGCAATAACTCAAAGCAATCTAGAATCTGTTGGAGCATTAAAAGAATTACAAGTTATAGGTGAAACATTGCTAACATCAACACTGTATACTGGAAACAAGCGTGTAGGAATTAACACAATTGAACCCAATAGTGCTTTGTCTATTTGGGATGAAGAAATAGATATTAGTATAGGTAAGCACAGTGCTAACACAGCCAAAATAACTAGTCGAAATAATATAGTACTAGGACCCAAGGCACAATTAAAACTGGACACCGATGGTAATGTCAACGTATCAGCAATTCGAATTGGTAATGTAGAAATATCAAGCAGCAACACACCACCAACTGATTCAAAACCAAAAGGATTCATCGTTTTCAACGAAAATCCAAATCTCGGCGGACCTTCTGGGTGGGTAAGTTTGGGCGGCGGACGTTGGGCAAATTTTGGCATAATTGATTAACATTTAAAATTAAATACTGCTATAATTGCAGTATGACAAATTTTAACTACCCTCGAATCGGTTTTGCATGTAAATGGATTGATCGTAACGATCAAATCAATGGCATCAAACCCCGAGATGACGCTAGGAAATACAATACAGGCACAACTACTATTTCATGGCTTAACAGACAGAATAAATCCGTTGCCGAAGATAAGCTTTGGCAACTGATGCAAGAAAATATCGAAAGCATTTATTTGTTGGTAGAGCGTGTGAGTATGCTACCAACAAATCAAAAAATGGTTCGACTTAGCAGCGATATTTTGCCAGCATATACTGAACCAAATTGGAGTTATTTTTGGCGTAAGTCCGATGTGGTTTCATATCTCGAAGCAAACTTTGCGCGAGTCGGCAAATTGGCGAGAGAACGTGATGTTCGTTTGTCCTTCCATCCGGGGCAATTTTGCGTTCTTGCTAGCGAAAATGCAGAGGTAGTTGGAAGAAGCATTGAAGAATTTGAATATCACGCAGATATGGCACGTTGGATGGGTTTTGGACAAAAGTTTCAAGATTTTAAAATCAATGTGCATATTGCAGGACGTGCTGGTCCTGGAGGAATTCGACGTGTTTATTCTAGACTAAGCCCAGAAGCCAGAAACTGCATTACAATTGAAAATGAAGAAATTAGTTTTGGTCTTGATGATTGTCTAACAATTTCTGATATTGTGCCTATTGTCTTAGATATACATCATCATTGGATTAATACGCATCAATATATCCAATACGACGACATTAGGATTAAAAAGATTATTGATAGTTGGCGCGGAGTGCGACCTGTGGCACACTATAGCGTAAGTAGAGAAGACCTCTTAACCGATCACTGTTCTAATACATTACCCGACATGCAGACATTATTAGCCCAAGGACATAAAAAACAAAAACTTCGTGCGCATAGTGATTTTATGTGGAATAATGCAGTCAATGACTGGGCTGTGAGTTTCCTTCCACGCTTTGACATCATGGTTGAAGCTAAAGCTAAAAATAAAGCCAGCGAACAGCTGGCTTTACATGCACAAAAGCTAGGTATTATTTAGGCTTTTTTAGCACGAGGCTTCTTTGCTGTAGCCTCTTTCTTGGCCGTTGTTTTCTTAACTGCTGTTTTTCTAGCCTTTTTAGCTGGAGCAGCAGGTTCTGCAACAGGTTCTGCAGCAACATTTTCTACAACGGATTCGGCAGCTGGCGTTTCTGCGGAAGTTTCGGCCTGTTTAACTTCAGGCTCTTCTTTTACTGCTGTCACAGCAGGTGTGATTTCATCTGTTAAAACAGGTGGTGTCCAAATCAATTCCTCTTTTTTAACAGTTTCTGTTTTATTTTCAATGCCGAATAATTTTTTAAGCCAATTAAGCATAATTGATTCTCCTTTTGTGCATTATTGACATATTATTTAGTTCAATTGAAAAATGAAGTAAATTTTGTTGCATTGCACAATGAAATACTAAATAATATAGACAAGGAGAAAGATATGAAAAATCTTTTAAAAATTGTTTTTGAGTGGATTGAATTAACTAAACGAGCACATGCTGCCGCAACTTTGGCTAGAATGAATCGTTATAGTGAAAGTCGTAAATTAATGGAAAAATGAAAGGAAACCTATATTATGTTATATGCTGATTTATATTTAGATTTAGCCAAAAAAAGTGCAAAGATGGTAACTGCTAATATTTCGGATGAAAAAGTTCGCAATCAAGCAGACGCAGTAATTGATGCACAAACTGAATGGGCGAGAACTGTGGCTGATGCCAACTGTCAGTTGGCAATTGCAATGGTTGAACCTCTAAAAAATACAGAATTCGGCAAACTTTTCCAATTTGATCGATATTTTAAGTGATTTAGCAGTATATATTTTGCTGATATCTTTAGTGTAAATACTGTGTTACTTCAGGGATACAGTATATGC
>JANZYY010000186.1 GCA_026419705.1 Fischerella sp. | reverse complement strand
GAAAAGGAGTTAAAAGCTAACGGTTAAGGTTACTCCTGTCAAAGTGTGAGTCTTGAAGATAGATTTTCCTTGGCGTCTTGGTGTTGCAATCATTCTTTTTCTACCACCAAGATACTAAGAAGCGAAGAGGCAAATAGTCTTCTCCACAAATATTTCTATACTGTGGATTTAAATTTATCTATGGCCTAGCAACACTCGTTGAGAGCTTAGAGTTTGCTCGGATCGGTTTTTTCCTGTTTTTTGGCATGAATTTACACCATTTTTGGTGATTTTACTTTGTTTTGTTGTTATACAAAATTTGAGATTAAATGCGGCTTATATAAGCTAAAAGAAATTCAAAACTGTAAAGTTGGTCAGTTTTCCAAATTTTGTTGAACAATGGAGTAATCGGATACAAATTGAAAGGGAGGATTATCTATGTGTTTAATGGATGTTATACTCCTGACACTGATTAGTACTGCGATCTGCGTTGCCTTCCCCAGGCTTTTATCTATGGTTTTGGCAGCTAATGCCAAACGTACCGCACAGCCACAAACTATCTCAACATCACAAGAATTGGGGAAAGAATTGCCGATTTTTCGGTATTAAGCCATTAAGTTTTTAACTTGCCTACCCGATGGGAAGCCGAAGAAAAAAAAGTCCAAGTGTATTGGTGGTTGAAAATATCTTTTTTAAACTAGTGGTTCATGTCATTAGTTTTGATGAGTTGTGAAAGTTCGCAGTCAGGGCTTTAGCCCTGAGAATTGAGCGATAAATCGCTGACTACAAACTTCTCACAATTAATGACACAGACCACTAGAGATAATTCAATACACTTCAGTTAAGGTTTTTTAGTAATAATTCCTGGTATGTAGAGAAGCGTACGCTGCGGGCATTCCGTGAAGGCAATTTCGTGTTTCTATAATGTCTGCAAAATCGGGCAAAATTTTCCGATCTCAACCCTATTGAAATATAAGCTCGTCTCTATTCAAAAGCGGGTAACCCCATCTAGATTTGAAGTTCCCCGAATTGCGAGGAATAATTTTATCTGTGTCGCATTCTTTTTTGAAATTGATATGATTTTAAGGAAATTTACAAAACAACATCTGTGAAGCCATTCGATTTAGAAGCCTTGATTAATTCTCTTTCTGGAATCGAAATTATCAGCGACTCTGAGCAAGTAGCAAAATTATCCCAAGATTACCATACTTTCAGCCCGGTGCTTGTCCCGAAATTAGCGGGAAAACTAGGAGATATAGCCATACGTCCGGCGAACGAGCAAGAGGTATTAAAAGTTGCAGCTAACTGCGCTAAGTACCGAATACCCGTAACAGTACGAGGTGCGGGAACGGGAAATTACGGGCAATGCGTACCGCTACATGGTGGCGTCATTCTTGATATGACACGGATGCAAGAGATCCGTTGGGTAAAGCCAGGAGTAGCACGAGTTGAAGCGGGAGTAAAGTTAGCAGCACTAGATAAAAAAGCACGAGAAATTGGCTGGGAAATGCGGATGATACCTTCTACTTACCGCACAGCCACAATTGCTGGATTTGTAGCTGGTGGGAGTGGGGGGATTGGGTCTATACAATATGGATTGTTAGGCGATCGCGGTAATCTTTTAGCACTGCGAGTCGTGACCTTGGAAGATGAACCACGCTTGATTGAATTGCGCGGCGACGATGTGCAAAAAGTGAACCATGCTTGGGGTATTAACGGTATCATCACCGAAGTAGAAATTCCCCTCGGGCCTGCTTATCCTTGGACAGAGGTGATTGTTACTTTCGATGAGTTTATGGCAGCGGCAAAATTTGGGCAAGCTTTAGCCGATGCCGATGGCATGATTAAAAAAGAGATTGGTATCTTTGCATCTCCCATACCTCAATACTTTACTCCCCTACGACAGTACATCCCTGATGGAACTCATGCTGCTTTATTGTTAATCGCTGAACCGAGTTTAGAATTATTGCCAGGATTAGTACAGCAACACGGTGGCAAAATTACGTATCAAAAATCTGCACAAGCACCTGGAAAAAGTGCGAATTTATTAGAATTTACTTGGAACCACACTACCTTACACGCTCGCACTGTCGATACCTCCATCACCTACTTACAAAGTATCTTCCCTGCCGACAAAAACCTCAAGTTAGTAGAGCAGATGTATCATCACTATGGAGATGAAGTGATGATGCATTTGGAATTTATTCGGGTGAACGGTAAAGCAATTCCCGCGGCTTTGCAACTCGTACGTTACACTACAGAAGAACGCCTCAATGAAATTATCCGCGCTCACGAAGAACAAGGTGTGTTTATTGCTAATCCCCACACTTACATTATTGAAGATGGTGGTAGGAAAGTTATCGACCCAGAGCAATTAAAATTCAAGGAAATGGTTGACCCTTATGGGTTGATGAATCCTGGTAAGAGTAAGGTGCTGGAATTAAAAGTTAAAAATTTTTAATTGGGTATTACCAAACTTGGTGTCTTTGTGCCTTAGTGGTTAAACAAACTTGAACCACCAAGACACGAAGACACAAAGTATTTTAACTTTTTCCTACCAATTCTAAGCACAACTGCCGGAAATGGTCGCCTCGCACTTCGAAGTTAGGGTATTGGTCAAAACTTGCACACGCAGGTGAAAGCAAGACTACAGGTGCTTGATACTGTTTCGCTAATTCTGCTGACTTAGAAACAGCCCGATCCATTGTTTCTACAATTTCGTAATTGGTATATCCGACTTCTTGCAGGCGTTGGGAGAAGGTGGGGGCTGCATTACCAATAAGTAAAACTGCGGCGACTTTGGTTTTAATTTTTGCAATCCAGCCGGTATCATTGCCAGCTTTGGCTTCGCCACCTGCAATTAAAATTACCGGACTTTTTACTGATGCTAATCCTACTTCGGCAGCGTCGTAATTAGTGGCTTTGCTATCGTTGATAAAGTCAATACCTTGCCAGTTACAAATGTGTTCTAAGCGATGGGGAACGCCGGGAAATTCACCGATCGCACGAGAAATTGCTGTTTTATCGATTCCTGCCAACCGCGCCGCTGCAACTGACATTAATAAATTTTGCTGGTTGTGTTCTCCCACCATCCGCAACGCAGATACTTTCACGATGGGTTCGTCTTTCTGTAGAGACGCAACATGTCGCGTCTCTACAACCCAATCATCTTCTATGTAGTAGCCTTTTTCTCCAATTAGGTAATCTTTGCCTTTAACGCTTGTCCAATAGGCGTCGGGCCAATGGCTCAAACCAAGTTTGTTTAAGTAAGTATCATCGCCATTGAACACCTGTATCTCACACCGTCGCAGTAATTGGGCTTTGATGTTGTAATAATTATCTAATGTTTTATGGCGGCTGAGGTGATCGGGTGTGAAGGTCGTCCACACGCCAATATGTGGTTTTACAGAGGTAGATGATTCAATTTGATAGCTGCTAATCTCAGCAATTACCCATTCAGGAGGTTTTAACGAGAGGGCGACTTCACAAGCAGGGTAGCCAATGTTACCGCAAGCCGGAGCATCAAATCCTGCTGTTTGAAAAATGGCAGCAATCAGGGAAGTAGTGGTGGTTTTACCGTTGGTACCAGTAATTGCCACCCAAGGTATGGATTGTAGATGGCGCCATGCAAGTTCCATTTCCCCGATAGTTTCTATACCCAATTCTCGTGCTTGGACTAATACGGGAATATCCCAAGGAACACCGGGACTAACAACTATTAGCTGGGGTAGATCTGAACTATTCAAGTCCAGGGAATATCCCAGTTCAACAACAATTTGTTCGGCTGCGAGTTCTTGTTGTTGTTGACGGAGGTTTTCGGTGGTGTTGCGATCGCTTAGCACCACCTGCCAACCTTGCCGTTTCAACAATCTCGCCGCTGCAACACCGGACTTTCCTAATCCAATTACATGAGCTTTGGGCATAGACTGTAGCAGAAGTCCCTGGTTAAGCACAATTTATCGTAGCGTGTCTTGGCACAATTGACACCATCCTTTTTATAGACTTTGGCTATAAATTTTTTACAATTGCGCCAAAGTCCGCTAAAATCCGGGCATGATTGCGAAGTAAACCAAGCAAATTTAGCCTGTTGCGCTTGATTTGGGGATCGGGATCCATGACCAAAACGCTTTCTGGACCGTCAAAAAAGTTACTTACCGTGGGAGCAATTTTTTCTAGGGCTGCTACTAACTGTTGATAGTTTCGCGATCGCTGTGCTGCTTGCGTTTGTGGTAGTAAATCTAATAGGGCATGATAAAAAGCTGCCTCAGATGGCTTTTGGAATAGTTCTGGACTAACCACAGTGGTTGGATCCAACTGTTTAGTGTCTAAATCTCCTTGCGCTGCCAAACGTGCAGAACGGTTGACGGTTTCGTAAATTTTATCTAACGTACCATCATTGCGGATTTTTTGCAGGAATAAGGCGCGATCGCGCACATCCAATAAATCTTGTAGCGCTCTTTGTGCATACTCTGGGTCATTTTCTCCCAAGACTGCATTGACCAAGTCGTAATCTATATGTTTTTCTTCTTGCAGCAAGGTACGGATGCGTTGCCAGAAAAATTCTTGCAAAGCATGAACTAATTCTGTTTGATTTTTGTCATGTTCTGCCACAAAATCTCTGGCTATTTGCTCTAATAGCTGCTGTAAATTAATAGCTAAATCTGCTGCCCATGTAATGTTAATTACAGCATTTGCTGCTCGCCGCAAGGCAAATGGGTCAGAAGAACCGGTGGGAATCATCCCCAAACCAAAGATGCTTACTAATGTATCTAGTCTGTCTGCTAAACCGACAACTTGACCTGTAATTGTTTGGGGTAAAGTATCATCTGCTCCCCTGGGTAAATAATGTTCAAAAATTGCCGTTGCTACTGCTTCTGGTTCTCCACTTGCCAAGGCATATTTTTGTCCCATTATTCCTTGCAATTCTGGGAATTCATACACCATTTGACTCACCAAATCAGCCTTACATAATAAAGCAGCGCGGTGAATGTTATGGCTTTCTTCTTCGCTTAATTTTAGTTGCTGGGCAATCTGCGTAGCAATTTTGGAGACACGCCCAACTTTGTCTAACAAAGAACCCAAATTTTCTTGGAAAGTTACTTTTGCTAACTGTGGTAAAAAACTATCCAAAGGATTTTTTAAATCAGCATCATAGAAAAACTTACCATCAGCTAAACGGGCGCGAATGACTCTGGCGTTACCGACAGCAATGATATCTGCTTTGGCTGGATCGCCATTGGAAATGGTGATAAAATACGGCAGTAATTCTTGATGGTTACTGGCTTTAAATACAGGAAAATAACGCTGATGATGCACCATAACAGTAGTAATGACCTCTACTGGCAAGTTCAAAAATTCGCTTTCAAACTCACCAATTACTGCTGAAGGCCATTCGACCAAATTCGTAACTTCCTCTAATAAGTCTGGGTAAATTTCTGTATACCCATTTAACTTTTGGGCAGATTCTTTAACTTCGTGGGTGATAATATTTGCGCGTTCCTCGATATTAACAACAACCGATGCCAAGCGCATTACAGCCACGTAATCAGTAGCTTGGGGAATTGTGACTGGTTGTGGATGTAAAACGCGATGACCTTGAGAAATGCGATCGCTCTTAATCGTCTCAGACCCATTCACTAATTCTATCGGCAGTACCGCATCATCTAATAAAGTCACCAACCAACGGATTGGACGAGAAAACCGCAAATCTCCATCACCCCAGCGCATCAGGCGCTTACCTTCTAAACTCAAAATCCACTGGGGAACAAGTTCTGTGAGAATTTCCGCCACACTGCGACCGGGGATGACTTTCCGTACAAACACAAAATCCCCTTTCTCAGTGGCGCGGATTTGTAAAGCATCGAGTTCCACGCCTTGCTTTTTGGCAAAACCTTGGGCGGCTGGTGTCGGTTTGCCATTTTTAAAAGCTGCTTGTGCTGGCGGTCCTTTCACTTCTTCTTCTCGGTCTGCTTGCTTGGATGGTAAACCTTCGATCAATACCGCCAGACGCCGAGGAGTACCGTATACTTCTACAGTATCACTGTTGAGGTTATTTTCTTCGAGACTTTTAGGAATCAGTGATTTCCACTGTGCAACAGCGCTACTCAAAAAACTTGCAGGTAATTCTTCTGTACCAACTTCTAATAAAAAATGTGGCATGGGACTATGTTGTTAACAAAGCGTGGCTTAACTCAAACAGTTTACCGTGCCTGTAAAGCAGACGTGTGCAGATTGTAGGGCTTTTTAGCTAACCATTTGGAATGATTCAGAATTGAACATGAATACGCTCTACCCTCGCAACCGCTGCTTTTGTTCGGTCAATATTGTCTTTTATGTTTTTTTGGCGTTTCTGAATCTGAGGATAAATTATTGAACCGCCAAGTTTTTTCATCTCGAACAGCCGCACATATTCAGGCGATCTGGGAATCAGGCTTTGTGCCTTCTACTCAGTTTGTGATATTCTTTGCCCCAATAACTCTACCAACTTTCGCTCGATCGCCTTACTCACGAGTTGATTTCCTTGCAAGTTGAGGTGGATGTGGTCTTGGTATAAGGTTTTTGGGTCTTTAGTAGCGTTAAATAGCGGCAAAAAATCTATATAGCTAATTTGCTGCATTTTGGTGAATTCAGTCAGGCGCTGACGTGCTTTCATTTCATAATCGCGGGGACCTGGTGAACCGATTTCGCGCAGTAAGGGAGTCATGGCTAGTAGAAATTGGCTGTGACTTTGACGTGTCAGTGCTTGGATTTTACCAATTGCTTCTAAATTTACACCCACGCGATCGCCATCTTCTTTTTGTACTGTTTGCATTTCTGGTATTGGTTTTGGCTTTTTGATATAACGCTGAAATACTTCTAACAATGCTAAAGGCGGTTTTTGGTCTGGATAGTTGCGGTCGCGCCCTACTGGCAAAGATGTGGGAGCAGCAGCAAATAAGTCATCTGTATTAATTAGCAATACCACCGCTTGCGCGTTAAAACTCCCAAATTGCTCTAAATAAGCTAATTCATTTCTTGGTCCCCAAGAATTAGCCGAAGCATTTAAAACTTCTACTTTATTATAATAATTACTAATACTTGCCGATGCTAAAGAGCGCTGCATGAGACTAGAAATTGTAGAATCTTGGTCTGTCCACCAGCCACCGTTAGCAATTGAGTCTCCCAACAGCAATACCCGCAGAGTAGAGGATGAAGGTGTTTGCTGTATTGCTTCACCTCGCATAGAATACTGATTAATTTCAATGCGATTGCCATAGCGACGGGTGCGCTGGTTGGGAGCCAACAGATAGCCAATTTGCTCATCAGCAATATAGATGAGGGGATTACCAAAACCAAAAAGCGATCGCAGTCCAACTTCAATTACCACAAACAAGCTCACAACTACCGCTAAAATTATTACCAATATCTCTTTCACGTGCGAACACCTTTAAATTAATATATTGTTGGTGGTTGTTTGTTGGTTGGAAGAACTTGGAACAGCCTACCAACAACCATCAACTAACTATTACTATTATTGTTGTATTTTATACTTAATTACAGCAATTAACCGTAAGTATTGTATAAAAGCAGATAGTACTTACCTTGAGTTCAGTGATTGTGGTGATGTCAGCTTAGCAAAGCTTAAACAAAATAATAGTAGCTACTGAGCATCAATTGCGAACTAAAAGACTACAATCAGAACCGACAAAATCGCACTGCCATTAAAAGAGGGTTACAAAGCTATGTCTGAACTCAACCGAGGAATCATGAAATTTGAGGGTGCAGATTCTCCAAAAGCACTCACAATTTCCACCATCTTAGTTTTAGGAGGAATTGCAGCTCTAATTATTTGGGCGCTGCAAGCAGCCTATGCAGTAAATTAAATGCAAAAGCATACAAATACCTCAATCTAGATAAAAGAGGATATTATTACCTTCGTATCTGAGTGTCTTTGTGGTGAAAAAATTTTTGCCACCAAGGCACACAGACATTCTACAGACATTCTAAGAAGAATTTATTTGTATAGCTCACACCTTGACAGTACTCAGTAAGATTGGGAGTATAAAATTTTTGGTTACTTCCAAAATCATGACTGCAAACAACACATAGAAAATTTGAGAAATATTCTCAATGTATTTATAAAAACTCCTAAAATTTACTAACAATTTGAGATTTGAGATTTTAGATTGAAGATGTATCTAAAATCCAAAATCCAAAATGCTTGAACTCTGGGGTGTCTTAATTATTTTGATCGTCTGCCCATTATTGGGTGCATTACCGTTAATTGCCTGGATTACTCAAGTTCTTAAGGGGCGGCAATTAGCGGAAATCGGTACTGGCAACATTGGAGTATCAGCCGCTTTCTATCATGGCGGTACAGTTGTGGGAATTTTGGCGGTATTGTCGGAGGCTGCAAAGGGAATTGCCGCAGTTCTGATTGCTCGTGCTTTTTTTCCAGATGGTTCAGCTTGGGAATTGGTAGCCCTGATAGCTTTAGTGATGGGCAGATACTGGATGGGTAGAGGAGCAGGGACGACAAATGTCGTTTGGGGATTTATGGTACACGATCCCCTGGCAGCCGGATTTGTATTTTTAGTCGCCAGTATTAGTTTTACCATTTTTCGCGATCGCCAGTTGGCAAAATATGTAGTTTTGTTGATATTTCCAATAATTTTAGGGATTTTGCACCTAGACAATGCATTTTTGATCGCTGCGGCAGTAGCACTTGCAGCATTACTGGGTTGGATTTACAAACAAATACCTGATGATTTAGATCTACCCATCCAACAGGCGCAACCAGAATCGCAATCAGTGTTGCAATTTTTGCGGGGTGAGCAAGGGATTCTTTCTCTAGATGACGAATTAGATGCTAATTTAGTCGGATACAAAGCAGCCAGGTTATCTCAAATTAAGCGATGGGGTTATCCAGTCCCCAAGGGATGGGTACTTACCCCCTATGAAGATCCCCAAGCATTGATTGACTATCTCAACCCGCCGGATTTATGTCCTTTAGTGGTGCGTTCTTCCGCCATTGGCGAAGACTCAGAACAAGCCTCCGGAGC
>JANZYY010000185.1 GCA_026419705.1 Fischerella sp. | reverse complement strand
CTTGAAGATTTAGCAACTGTAGGGATAAAAGTGCTGATTGTGACTGGACGGGGTGCAGGATGGGTAAGTGGAATCGTAAGTTACTTACCTATTGTTGGGGCGATCGCCGAAAATGGTGGTTTATTCTATCACTACGAGAGCGATAAATCAGCAGCCTTAACACCCATCACTGATATAGTTACTCATCGCCAGCAACTAGCTGTAGCTTTTGAGCAATTATGCTTAAAATTTCCCTATCTTCAAGAATCAACTGATAATCGCTTTCGGATCACTGACTGGACTTTTGATGTTGGCGGATTGAGTACAAATGAAATCCAAACCCTAGCCAAGCTCTGTCAGCAAATGGGTTGGGGATTTACTTACAGCAGCGTACAGTGTCACATTAAACCTTTGAAGCAAGATAAGGCAGCTGGGTTATTGCAGGTATTGCAGAAATACTTTCCCCAGTGCGCCCCACAGGAAATTGTCACTGTTGGTGATAGTCCTAATGATGAAAGTTTATTTGATGAGAGTTGTTTTCCTGTGTCTGTTGGTGTAGCAAACGTGCGGGAGTATGCACAAAGGTTGCACCATCAACCTGTTTATGTGACAGCTGCTGCGCAAGGGGAAGGATTTTGCGAACTGGCACGATTGCTTGTAGAGGCAAGTTCTTAGCTCCCCCCTCACCGAACTGTACCAGATGCGAAGTTACCCTGTTTGCCGGCGGCGTACGCGTCTGGTACTTTCTAGGGGGATAATGGGGATCTGAGAATTTTCCTCCCTTGTCTTTGTCGTATCCCTTGCCTTATTTCCAGCCTTGTTGTAAATCAACTTATCTTTCAGCTATCTCCTGCTCTCCCAGAGGTCTAATTTTCCCTTTTCCCATCCGCTGACTGCTTCTGCTTTGGTACCACTAGCACTTTATCAACGCGGTTGCCATCCATATCCATCACTTCAAAGCGCATACCCTGCCATTCAAAATGATCCGCAGCTGCGGGAATGCGACCGAGATGGGTAATGACAAAACCACCCAAAGTTTGATAGTTACCTTGATGGTCTCGTAGATATTCTTCCAGGTCGAAAAGCTCAAAAAACTCTTCTACAGAGAGCATTCCATCCAATAACCAAGAACCATCCTCTCGTTGTACAGCTTGGGGATTCTCCAACTCATCAGCAGTTGGAACATCACCGACGATTTCAATCATGACATCGTTGAGGGTTACTAATCCTTGAATTACGCCGTATTCATCCACTACTAGTGCCATGTGAGTAACGGTTTGCTTGAACAACTCCAAAACTTTCAACCCACGAGTGCTTTCGGGCACAAACACAGGCTGTCTCAATCCCACTGTCAAGTCCAACTCCTCGCCACACAAACTTCGGGCTAATAAATCAGTGACAGGGATAACACCAAGAACATTGTCCAGCCCCCCTTGACAAACCGGATAGCGAGAATAGCCACTCTCAATCACTTTTTGGCGATTTTCGGCTACGGAGTCCTCCAAGTCTAACCAGACAATATCTGGACGGGGTGTCATAAAAGAACTGACAGGGCGATCGCTTAAGCGAAACACTCGCTCCACCATATCTTGTTCTGCTTCCTCAAAGGTACCCTCTTCCGTGCCTTGCTCGATTAAAACTCGAATTTCTTCCTCTGTCACTTGTGGCTCTGTGGACGGTCTAATGCCCAACACTCGTAATACTGCTTCAGTAGATATACTTAGTAAAGAAACTATGGGTGAAGCAATTGTTGCTAAAAACCGCATAGGGATAGCAACAATGGAAGCAATCGGTTCTGGATGATTCAATGCCACTCGCTTAGGAACCAACTCACCAACAACTAAGGTAATATAAGTAATAATTAATACTGCAATCACGGTTGCGATCGCATCGGCATAAGGCATTAACCAGGGGACTAGAGCTAAAATAGGCTCTAGTCTCCTAACTATGGTCGATTCAGCAAAGGCACCGGACAAAATACCAAGGAGAGTAATTCCGATCTGAACAGTGGCTAAAAATTTGTTTGGGGAAGAAGCCAATTCTAAGGCAACACGAGCTTTTCCATCTCCCCGTTCGGCAAGCTGTTGCAGACGCACCTTTCGTGCAGAGACAATAGCCAACTCTGACATGACAAACACGCTGTTGGCAAGGATTAGTAAAAGAATAATTAAAATTTCGAGGGTTGGTGACATTCTAAAAAATTGCCGATGTTAGCGGCAAATCGCATTGAAGTTGAATCTGCTAGTATCTAGTATCTAAGATGTTTATAGACAACATCTCAGTGGTTTGTCAGTAAAAAAAACTGTTTCCGTATACGAGCTGTAAGTTTCAGTGGTAATTGTACTAAGGACTAGCATCTTTCGAGCAAGATCAATAGGATTGTTGACCTTTTTAAAATAGTTGAAGTAAGCGCTATGATTGTGGATCGCTGGTCAGAACGACTCCCACCCGTTTAAGAACTTATGGCATTTTCTTCCATTGTGCGCGCCCTAGGGCGATCGCCACTTACCAGTGAACTTCTCTCTAAGCTAAATCGACAACAAGATTTACGTTTGAATGGTATCCCCAGGCTGCCAAAAGGCTTGGTTGCTTCAGCTTTGGCTCAAACTGAGGAACAGAATTTGTTTGTGATCTGTGCCACTCTGGAAGAGGCCGGACGCTGGACAGCACAGTTGGAGGCGATGGGATGGCAAACTGTGCATTTTTACCCAACCTCTGAGGCCTCCCCTTACGAGCCTTTTGATCCCGAAACTGAAATGACTTGGGGACAGATGCAAGTCCTAGCGGATTTAGTGAGATTTGGAACCCAGGAAGATGGGGAACTGGGGCCCCCCGCCCCCGCCAGGGAGTGGGGATTAGGAGCAGTGGGGAGGTTGGAAGATGGGGAGATGGAGAGAAACTCTCACCCCATCACCCGATCGCCCCATCACCCTATGATTGCCAGCCGAATAGCTATTGTCTCCACCCATGCATCATTACAACCTCACCTACCACCACCAGAAGCTTTTAAGTCTTTTTGCCTCACCCTCAGACGGGGTATGGAATTTGATCTGGATAGCTTTAGTGAAAAAATCGCTAGTCTGGGGTACGAACGGGTTCCACTGGTGGAAACAGAAGGACAGTGGAGTCGGCGTGGCGATATTGTTGACGTGTTCCCGGTGTCTTCGGAGTTGCCAGTTCGTTTGGAATGGTTCGGTGACGAAATTGAGCAAATTCGAGAATTTGATCCGGCGACGCAACGTTCTGCTTTAGATAAAATTGAGCAGCTAATTCTCACTCCCACTAGCTTTGCTCCCGTGGTGATGGCAGCCTTAAGTGGGGAGAGTTTAGAAACCGTCAAAACTTACCTTTGTGCCACCGAACAAGAACAGATTGATGCAGGTACATCCTTAGAGGGTAGCCGTCGCTTTTTGGGCTTAGCTTTTACGCAACCAGCTTCCTTGTTAGATTATTTACCAAAAAATACTCTAGTTGCTATTGACGAACCAGAACAGTGTCACGCCCACAGCAATCGCTGGGTAGAAAATGCTGAGGAACAGTGGGCAAGTGAGTGTCAAAAAGAATCTAACCAATTAGCAATTAGCAATTACCAATTACCGAAAATTCATCGTTGGTTTGATGATTGTCTGAGTGCTGCGGCAGCATTTAAGGTATTATATTTATCTGAACTAGCTGAGGAAAACCAAGGTATCAATCTTGCCAGCCGCCCTGTACCAGCAACACCCCACTCCTTTGCTAAAACTGCAGAAACACTACGACACGAGCGCGATCGTAATTTTTCGATTTGGCTAATTTCGGCACAACCGAGTCGTTCTGTATCTCTTTTACAAGAACACGACTGTCCAGCCCAGTTTATCCCCAATCCCCGTGACTACCAAGCGATTGATAAGCTACAAATTAATCACGTACCCATCGCCCTGAAATATTCCGGTCTAGCTGAGTTAGAAGGTTTCATTTTACCGACTTTCCGCATCGTTGTTGTCACTGACCGTGAATTTTACGGGCAGCATAGCTTAGCAACTTTTGGCTATGTCCGCAAGCGTCGCAAAGCTGCTTCTAAACAAGTAGATCCCAACAAATTGCGTCCCGGAGACTATGTGGTCCACAGGAACCACGGTGTAGGTAAATTCCTCAAACTAGAAAGTCTCACGGTTAATAACGAAACTCGTGATTATTTGGTAGTGCAATACGCAGATGGTTTATTGCGGGTAGCAGCCGATCAAGTCAATGCTTTGTCACGGTTCCGCACCACGACTGAGAAGCCGCCAGAACTAAATAAAATGACTGGTAAGGCTTGGGAAAATACCAAGAACAAAGTCCGCAAAGCAATTAAGAAACTGGCGGTGGACTTGCTTAAATTATACGCAACGCGATCGCAACAGAAGGGTTTTGCCTTTCCGGCAGATATGCCTTGGCAGCAAGAACTGGAGGACTCGTTCCCTTACCAACCCACAACCGATCAGCTCAAAGCTGTACAAGATGTGAAACGGGACATGGAAAGCGATCGCCCCATGGATCGCTTAGTGTGTGGCGATGTCGGTTTTGGTAAAACTGAAGTGGCTATTCGCGCGATATTTAAAGCTGTCACCGCCGGTAAACAAGTAGCACTCCTTGCACCTACTACTATCCTAACGCAACAACACTACCACACCCTGAAGGAACGCTTTGCACCCTACCCCATTAATGTTGGGTTACTCAACCGCTTCCGCAGTCCCCAAGAACGCCGCGAAATTCAAAAACGTTTGGCAACGGGTGAATTGGATGTAGTTGTAGGAACACATCAACTTTTGAGCAAGGAAGTTACTTTCAAAGAATTGGGATTGTTGGTGGTGGACGAAGAACAGCGGTTTGGAGTGAACCAGAAAGAGAAGATTAAAACCCTAAAAACTCAAATAGATGTGCTGACCCTATCGGCTACACCCATTCCCCGCACCTTGTATATGTCTTTGTCGGGTATTCGGGAAATGAGCTTGATTACCACACCACCACCATCCCGGCGTCCGATCAAAACTCATCTAGTACCAATGAACCCTGAAACAATCCGCAGCGCTATTCGCCAAGAACTCGACAGGGGCGGACAGGTGTTTTATGTAGTTCCGCGTGTGGAAGGTATTGAAAAAACAGCAAGCGAATTGCGGGAGATGATACCGGACGCGAGAATTGCGATCGCTCACGGACAAATGGAAGAAGGTGAGTTAGAAGCAACCATGCTTTCTTTCAGCAATGGCGAAGCAGATATCTTAGTTTGTACCACGATTATTGAATCTGGCTTAGATATCCCGCGCGTCAACACGATTTTGATTGAAGATGCTCACCGCTTCGGTTTGGCGCAGCTATACCAGCTGCGGGGACGCGTGGGACGGGCAGGAGTTCAGGCTCATGCTTGGCTATTTTACCCCAAGCAACGGTCATTATCCGATGCCGCGCGACAACGTTTGCGAGCCATACAGGAATTTACCCAATTGGGTTCCGGGTATCAATTAGCAATGCGTGATATGGAAATTCGCGGAGTTGGTAACTTGCTGGGTGTAGAACAATCCGGTCAAATGAACGCCATTGGCTTCGATTTATACATGGAAATGCTAGAAGAGTCGATTCGGGAAATCCGAGGACAAGAAATACCTAAAGTTGACGATACCCAAGTTGATCTCAATCTCACAGCATTTATCCCTGCAGATTATATTTCCGATATCGAACAAAAGATGAGTGCTTATCGTGCGGTTGCTGCTGCTAAATCTAAAGAAGAATTACAACAAATTGCCGCTGAGTGGAACGATCGTTACGGTGCAATTCCCAAACCTGCAAATCAACTATTGCGGGTGATGGAATTAAAACAGCTGGCGAAAAAGCTGGGCTTTAGCCGCATTAAACCAGAAGCTAAACAGCACGTTGTTTTAGAAACGCCAATGGAAGAACCGGCTTGGAATTTGTTAGCAGCAAATCTACCAGAAAATCTCAAATCTCGCTTTGTCTACTCACCAGGGAAAGTGACAGTGCGCGGCTTGGCTGTTCTCAAGGCAGATCAGCAATTGCAAAGCCTGATTGATGCATTTGAAAAAATGCAGGGCGCAGTTGTGGAAGCAGCAGTTGTTTAAGATGATTGTGGAGATGCAATGTTCCTTGCCTCTCTACAATCCTATTAAAGATAAGGTCGGAGGGCTAGGTTTCTTAAGCGATGAATGCGCACAAAACGTTAACGCAAAAATTAACGGAGCTTGGATGTCTGGAACGCTCAATCTGAGAAATGTTTTTGAGTTGGTCATTAATAGTCTCAATCATGGAGCGTTGACGTGACAAAAACTTGTCATAAACCTGCTTCTGGTAAGTTTGAAGAGCTAGAAGAAACCATCCGCATACCCCAGCAGGTTTTCGATACGCGAAATATACCTCCATCGACGCCACGCCAAATCGAAGCCTGGCCAGCAGGTCGGGTTGACTGATATATTTACGTAGATAAATATACTTGTGATGTATTTTTTTTTCAAGCACTCCCACCGCGATCGCTCTTGCAGCTGCAACCTAAACACATAATTTGCAAAATACAGGGTCAGAGAAAGGGAAAATCCGCAAAGTTTTGGTCGATCCGTTAACAACTCCATCAAAGCAGCCTGTATCGCAATGGCAAGTCGGTGGTATTGGCGGTAAAAAGGCTGAGACGTTGGGTGTACCAAGTACTGTCACTGGACACTTTGGCTTTGGGCAAAACTTTGGTGTTTGCAAACCAATCTAGTCGGGGGATGGAACTGAGTCTCTGGTCTGACAACTAGATGAAATTTTTATCAGTGACTTTAAGGTGTTCGATCGCCCCATTTGTTACTGAAAGAATTGCTATTCCGTGTTCTCCTGCTTCCCCATCCCACAGAAGTGGTTAACTAGCTTAGGTGGCTTTTGTGGGCAGGTTTAAGCCTGCTGCTATTTATTCTTTACCATCTATTAAATTCTAAAATCTTTTTCCGATGTACGGACGCGCCATGGCAAGTCTCTACTAAATTACCAGGGTTTTTTGATCTAGTTTTTCTCACACTCACAGGATTGTTGGGACTAGGCTGTAGTGTGGCTTATGCTTTAATTGGTTCTTTATGGGCGATCGCAACCATCCATTGGATTGTAGTAACAATTTGGTTACTATTCCTTGAAGGAATGTACAAGTTGCATCAGCAGAATGAGAATTCTGGCGTTGCAAATTATATAGGAATGAAGTAATAAACCACAAAGATGCAAAGTACGCTCTATTGAGATTGTCGTTTAGGCAGAGGTTGCTGTTGGTTCTCAGTTGGTTGCGACTGTTGAAATAAAGCAGATGGAGTAGCTTGGCGAAATGCTCCACAGTAATGCATTGTCATTACTGCTTTAAAAGCCCAGTGATTGGAGGGGACGTCGCTAAAGGGGTTTGGCAAAGTCTCTGCTTGGTTTTGAATACAAGCATTGAGAACTTGATTTGATAACTTTGCTGGTACTTCAGTATCGGGTTCTTGGGCTTTTACAGAAACAGCTAAGCCACTGGTCGCTAATACCAAAACTGTTGCTAAGATTTTGATATTCATAAGTTATGCTTGATGTGAATTAAAGCTACGACAAAAATCAAATTTTAGAAATCGACCACAGATGTAGACGCTCTTTGCGGACAGTTTTCCCCAGGCTACACGCATGGAATTGGTGATTGGGGAAGAGGTAGTTTTATTCTCCATGACTGAAGACATCTCCAGAATTATGCGTTACCCAAAATCTTTGACCAGACGCGTACGCCACCGGCGTTTCCGCAGGTAATTTCACGTCTGGTACATTCTCTTTCACGCCTGGGTTTATTAGACCTTAGTTCTAGGTTGCGACTTATTCAATATCTCTTTTATTTATGTTTCTAAAGATGGCGATGCTTTACTTTCAGCTTATTAAACAAAGAAACAGACACTTGAAAAACCTTTTTGAACTTAAGCGTAAGCAAACACCGTAACCAAAACTAACATCACTAACAAACCACTAACCCAAAGTATTAAAGCTCCCCAACTAACAGAATCTTGTTGTATTTTTTGCCACAAATTAGTGCCTGAATTCTTGCGGATTGCCATATCTATTCCTCCAGTTCTCTTGTACTTCACCAGATACGCAATTTACTAAGTTAATCTCAAAAAATATACTAAAAACTGGCATTGCTGAATCGCGGTATGGATCGGAGACACCTCAAACAGCACGTCTATACAATGGTTTTGGCATTACGCAAAATAACTTCATAAATGAAATCAGCTATGCTCTAAAAACACTTATTGACTCATTTCTCAAGACTAACTCATCAATAATTTAAAGAAGAGCTAAATCCATTAACTGCCAATGCCAGCTTTTTACAAGTTTTGTTGCTTAAAATTTTTATCAAAGTTGTTATTTTTTTAATAGTATATTTTATCTTCTCATCTAAAAGCGATCGCCCGCTCAAAATTGTGAAGATTCTTAATGTATTTGTTAGTAGTTAGTAGTTAGGGGTTAGTGGTTATTGTACCAGAAGTGCCATGGCACGTCTGTATATTGGTTAGTGGTTATTTCTCCTACTTTCCCCCTCTCCCCATTCTCTGTTACTTATTGATACTAAGTCCCTCCAGTCGAAACAGCACTGGCTAAAGTGAAAGAAAAAAGCTGCGATCTCCCACGGAGGAGGTGCGATATGGCTCAAGCCTTGGAAGCAACCACTAATACTCAGCATTACGTGCGCGTTGCTGAAGTTGCCGATGTCAAAGCTGCTGGTTGTCGGGTTATTTATACTGAAGGACAGGCGATCGCTCTTTTCAGCCAGGGTGAAAAAATTTATGCTATTGATAACCGTTGCCCTCATATGGGCTTTCCTTTACACCGAGGTACGGTCAAGGACTGCATTTTGACTTGTCACTGGCATCATGCCCGTTTTGACCTTGCTAGCGGCGGTACTTTTGATGCTTGGGCTGATGATGTGCGCGCTTTCCCTGTAGAGATTCGCAATGGCGAGGTGTGGGTGGATCTGGCACCCCATGCAGATCCGCAGACTTATCAGCGCCGGCGTCTCCAAGATGGTCTAGAGCAGGGTATCTC